>JBKKCW010000324.1:0-4749 GCA_046712485.1 Candidatus Limnocylindrales bacterium | reverse complement strand
AAGGGCCTCGCCATCCTGCACGCGGAGGTCGGGGGCGGCGAACCGCTCGAGCTCGGGCTCACGTGACGGAGGGGGAGGCGGTCGTGCGCTCGGAGGGAGGCCGCCTGGCGGGACGGCTCATCGGCCTCGGCGTGACGGGTTCGATCGCAGCGTACAGGGCGGTCGAGCTGCTCCGTCTGTTGATGGCCGAGGGAGCCGACGTCGCCGTGATGTTGTCCCCATCCGCGACCCGCTTCGTGGGGCCGCTGTCGTTCGCCGCCCTGTCACGGCACCCGGTCGAGACCGACGTCCTCGAGCCCACCCCGGACGGGCGGATCGGGCACATCGTCGTCGGCGACACGGCGGATGCGATCGTGGTCGCCCCCGCCACCGCCAACTTCCTCGGATCGATGGCCGCCGGACTCGCGGGGGACGTTGTCACCGCCACCTGCCTCGCGTCGCGCGCGCCGGTGATCGTGGCGCCGGCGATGGACGGCGACATGTGGACCCACCCCGCGACGATTCGCAACGTCGCCAGGTTGCGGAACGACGGCTTCCCGATCGTCGAGCCCGAGGCCGGAGCGCTGGCGTCGGGCCAGTCGGGGATCGGTCGTCTGGCCGCCCTCGGAAGGATCGTCGACGCGCTGGTGGACACCTTGGGTGATCGGCCCGTGCGAGCGCCGGACCCCGCGGCTCGCCCGCCGCTCGTCGCCAGTGCCCGCGACGCCGATCTCGTTGGCCGTCACCTCGTCGTGACCATGGGTGGCACGCGCGAGGCGATCGATCCCGTCCGGTTCATCGGCAACCGCTCCACCGGGCGAATGGGCAGCGCGATCGCCCAGGCGGCGCTGGCACGCGGTGCCCGGGTCACGGTGATAGCGGGCAGCATCGAGGTCGGCTTGCCCCTCGGCGCGGACATCGTCCGAGTCGAATCGACGGCCGACCTTCGGGCGGCGTTGCTGCGAACGCTGCACGGTCCAGACGGACGTGCCGGCTTCGATGCACTCGTCATGGCGGCTGCGGTCGCGGACTTCCGACCGGTCGCCCCGGTCGAGCGCAAGCTGGAACGCGGGACCGGGCTGTCCCTCGAGCTCGAACCAACACCGGACATCCTGGCCGAGGTCGGCCGGATCGTTCGCGGGTTCGACTCGCAAGGAGTCCTCACTCGCGACCCCGTTCGACCGATCCCTGTCCTCGTCGGGTTTGCCGCGGAGACAGGATCACTCGATCGGGCCGCCGACAAGCTCCGGCGCAAGGGCGTCGACCTGCTGGTGGCCAACGACGTCGCGGAGGCCGGTTCGGGGTTCGGCACCGAGACGAACCGCGTGGCGATCCTGGCCGCGAATGGCTCGCGCGAGGATCTCCCGCTGCTCTCCAAGCGCGAGGTCGCCGATCGGCTTCTCGACCGTGTGGCGCGGTCGCTGGACGATCGCGATGCGGGCATCCAGACTGAGCGAGTTACGGAACGGAGCCCGGAGCCAGCATGAGCGCGACCCCCGATGCACCCCGTCGACTGACGATCGTCGACATCGCGAAGCTGTACGCGGACGGCACGCGCATCGCGATGTTGACCGCCTACGACTTCCCGACGGCACAGCTCCTCGACAAGGCCGGGATCCCGATCCTGCTCGTCGGCGACTCGGTCGGGCAGGTCATGCTCGGCTACGAAACCACGGTGCGCGTGACGATGGCCGAAATGGTGCATCACACGAAAGCGGTCGTCCGCGGCAGCCGCCGGGCGATGGTCGTGGCGGACATGCCCTTCCTGAGCTACGCGTCCCCGGACGAGGCGATCGAGCATGCGGGCGAGTTCCTGCGCGAAGCGGGCGCGCAGGCGGTCAAGGTCGAGGGCGGCGTCCGGACGTCGAGGGTGATCGAGGCCCTGGTCCGTGCCGGAATACCGGTGATGGGCCACATCGGGCTGACTCCCCAGACGATCAACACGATCGGCAAGGTCAGGGTCCAGGGCAAGACCGTCGAGGGGGCGCGCTCGCTGATAGCCGACGCATACGCGGTCCAGGAGGCAGGCGCGTTCGGGATGGTCCTGGAGCTCGTCCCCGAGCAACTGGCCGCGGCGATCACGGAACGCCTGCGGATCCCGACGATCGGGATCGGCGCGGGTGCCGGCTGCAGCGGCCAGGTCCAGGTCATCACCGATTTGATCGGGCTCGGCGATTTCGTGCCCCGACATGCGCGGCCGTACGCCCATGTCCGCGAGTCGATCCTGGAGGCGGCGACCGCCTACGCGGCCGACGTGGCGGCCGGAACCTTCCCGGGACCTGCCGAAACCGTCCGCATGAACGACGACGTCCTCGCCGACGTCCTGGGTCGTGGGGCGTCCGACCGGCCGGAGAGCACCATCCCGGTCGGTGGCATCCCGCTCGACCGCGATCTCTGATCGACCCCCTGGCCGCTTGACCCGGATCGTCCGAACCCGCGCCGAGCTGCGTGACGCCCTCGACGGCGTCGGTCGACCGATCGGGCTCATCCCGACGATGGGCTGGCTCCATGACGGGCACCGTGCGCTGATCCGTCAGGCAAGATCGGCGAATGCGACGACCGTCGTCACGATCTTCGTCAATCCCCGCCAGTTCAACGTCCCTGGGGACTACACCAAGTACCCGCGGGACGAGGCCCGGGACCTCGCCATCTGCGAGAGTGAGGGCGTCGACATCGTGTTCGCGCCCGACGCGAGCGAGGTCTATCCGACCGGCTTCGATACGACCGTCTCCGTGGGCGCGGTGGCACAGCCACTCGAGGGCGCCGCGCGGCCGGGCCATTTCGACGGCGTGGCCACCGTCGTGGCCATCCTCTTCGGGCTGGTCGGCGCTGACCACGCCTACTTCGGGCAGAAGGACGCGCAGCAGGTGATGGTCATCCGCCAAATGGCGCGTGACCTCGCGATCCCGATCCAGGTCATCTCATGCCCGACGGTCCGCGAGCCCGACGGTCTGGCCCTTTCGTCGCGAAACGTCCACCTCTCACCCGCCGAACGGAACGCCGCACCAGTCCTTCGCCAGGCCCTTCTGGCGGCCCGCGACCGATGGGCTGGCGGCGAGCGCTCCGCCGAGCGGCTGCGCGACGCGATGCGGGAGCGGCTGGAGACGGAGCCGCTCGCGAACGTCGAGTACGTGTCGGTGGCCGACGGCGTCACGCTCGAGGAGCTCGGAGCCGTGGAGGGACCGGCCCTCCTCTCGCTCGCCGTTCGGCTCGGCAGTACCCGGCTGATCGACAACGAACCGCTGGGCGATCGCCCGTCGGGGAGCTGAGCCACCCGCCACGCGGCCGCCCTGACATGGTCTCGGAACGACGTGGATCAGATCCAGGCCTTCAGGCTCGCGCCTCGCCCGCCACGCCAAGCACGCGATCGATGAACAGGTACTCCCAGACGAGTGCCTTGATCTCCGCGATCTTGCCGGCGTCGGCCACGTGCGTCTTGACGAGCAGGTCGTGGATCTCCGACGCGACGGCATACGTGTCCTCGGGGACGAGCGTGGCGAACACGTCCGCGCGTCGGATGGCCTCCAGGACGGACGGCGCGGGCCGGTAGCCGCCGGTCAGGACGAGACCGAGGGGCGCTTCGTGTTCGCGGTCGCCGTCGAGGTGAACGCCGACGATCGCCAGGATCACGTCGGTGCGGTCACCCGGCACGATGACCAGGCTGCGCGGGCCAACGCGTTGGAGCATGTGCTCGGGCTCCATCGCCCCGATCGCGACGCCACCGATCACCCCGTCGAGATCGGGTCCAGGGTGGATCGGCTCCCCGTGGACGCCCTCCAGGACCATCGCAAGGGTCGGGTTCGACAGGAGCGGCCGGTACGGCAGCACGCCGAGCAACGGGATGCCGTGCCGGGCGAGACCACGCTCGAGGGTCCGGGCGAGACCCGGCTTGGCATCGAGGTCGACCTTGTTGACGATCGCACCCGCGACGTGGACGCCGTGGCGTTCGAACAGCGCGGCATTGAGGACGATCTCGTCGATGGGTCGGCCGACGCCGCCTTCGGACACGATGACTGCGGGAGCACCGAGCATCGCCGCGACGACCGCGTTCGAGAGGTCGATGACCGCGCCGACACCGGCGTGCCCCGTGCCCTCGATCAGCAGGATGTCGTTGTTCGCCGCAAAGGCGCCGTGCGCGTCCCGGATGCGCGCCGGGAGGTCCTCGACAGAGCCGCCATCGATGTAGCTCTGGGTGAAGCCCCGCGGGATGTGGACCGGGCTCATCTGGATCAACGTTTCGGGGAGGCCGAACACCTGGCGCATGAGCACCGCATCCTCGTCGGCCGGGACGCCGTCCTCGATCACCGTCCGCTGGCCAACCGGTTTCATGAACCCCGTGGACAGGCCTCGCCGACGGAACCCGTCGAGGACGCCCAGGCTGACCGTCGTCTTGCCGCGGTTCTGGCCGGTCGCGGCGAGATAGAGGTGGCGCACGCCCGGAGGATCTAACTTCTGCTGGCGGTCTTGCGCTCGATCAGCTGGATGGCGTCACGAAGGCGAGCGAGCGTCTCGGCCTCCACCGCGTCAGGCTCCAGGTACGGGCCGAGCCGCTCCATGATGTCGGCGACAAGGCCGAGAAAGACGCTGGCATCCGCCATGAAGAACTGCGGCTCGTTGTTGTAGCGGACCAGGGTAAGCCGGCCCTGGAGGACGCGGCGCTCCTCGACGTGGGCGATCTGCGTTGCGAAGTTGTGGCCCTGGATGCCGTCGGGGTTATTCAGGAAGTTCAGGGCGTTGTCGATCGCGAGCCCGAAGCGCGCGCGCCACGCC
>JBKKCW010000323.1:0-28403 GCA_046712485.1 Candidatus Limnocylindrales bacterium | reverse complement strand
GGTGGCGCGCCGATCGGCTGGTTCCTCCAGCTGACCGCCGATCACCCGGTCGACCGGCCGATCCCGGGCTGGCCGTACACCTTCGGACAGCTGATCGACGCGCAGGCGAGCGGCGACTTCGCCGCCATCGAGAGCCACGATCTGCCGATCCTGCGGGTCCACCTGGGCGCCGACCCGGACACCGGGCTGGCGTCACTCGAACGAGCCATCGAGGCCGCTCTTGACGTGCCCATCGACACCCCAACGGAGGCTTGACCGGCATGCACATCGGGTTCATCGGTCTTGGTCGGATGGGGGCGAACATGGTCCGCCGCCTGATCCTCGACGGCCACGCCGTCGTCGTCTACAACCGGACCCCGGAAAAGACAACCGAGATCGCGTCCGAGGGCGCGATCGCCTCGTACTCGATCGCCGAGCTCGTCGGCAAGCTGGAGAAGCCACGCGCCGTGTGGGTGATGGTCCCGGCCGGCGACGCCACCGAGGCGCAGATCACCGAGCTGCTCGAGCACCTCGAGCCAGGCGACACGATCATCGACGGCGGGAACACCAACTTCCACGACGATGTCCGCCGCCACCACGACCTCGCCACGAGGGGGATCGGCTATGTCGACGCCGGCACATCCGGCGGGATCTGGGGACTCAAGGTGGGCTTCTGCCTGATGGTCGGCGGCGAGGACGCTGTGGTCGAGCCGCTCGTGCCCATCTTCACCTCGCTCGCGCCCCCCGGCGGCTATCTCCACGTCGGCGGTCCGGGCGCCGGACACTACGTCAAGATGGTCCATAACGGCATCGAGTACGGTCTGATGCAGGCGTACGCCGAAGGGTTCGAGATCATGCATGCGAGCGACTACAAGCTCGACCTCGGTGCGATTGCCGACCTCTGGATGCAGGGCTCGGTCGTGCGGTCGTGGCTGCTGGAGCTCGCCGGACGGGCGTTCAAGGCCAACGGCCAGGACCTCGAGCATCTCAAGGGATACGTCGCCGATTCGGGCGAGGGCCGCTGGACGATCCAGGAAGCGATCGATCGCGACGTTCCGGCGCCGGTGATCACGCTTTCGCTGCTGACGCGTTTCCGGTCGCGCCAGGACGATTCGTATGGGGCCAAGGTGCTGGCCGCCCTCCGCAATGAGTTCGGCGGGCACGCGGTCAAGACGGAGTAGCGACGATGGCCACGAGTCGCAAAGGCGGGGTGGCCACACCGGTCAAGGACCCGGCGCCGGTCGAGGCACCGCCGGACCAGCCGATCCCAGCGCGCCCTGCGCCGCGTCCGAGGGACGCGCCCCAGACCATGAAGGACCTGCGGCTCGCCCGACGCGGCAAGAAGACGTCGCGATCGAAGCCCCTCGAGAACGCCCTCCGGGAGGGTCTCCGCCTCGAGCGCGTGCCCGATCCGTCGGTCGTCGTCCTGTTCGGGGCGACGGGCGATCTCGCCCACCGCAAGGTCGTTCCGGCGCTGTACCACCTGTGGCGGACGAACCTGCTCCCGCACGAGTTCATCCTGCTGGCAATCGGTCGACGGCCATATGACGACGAGTCGTACCGCAAGGACATCCGCACGTCGCTCGACGAGTTCAGTCGCGTCCTGCCGGTCGACGAGGACGCCTGGCGCTCATTCGCGGAACGGGTCAGCTACCAGCTCCTCGACTTCGGGGACGCTTCCGGTTTCGATTCACTCGTGGGACGCCTCGACGGGCTCGACGCCGAGCGGGGCACGCATGGCAACCGGCTCTTCTATCTCGCCACCCAGCCGAGCCAGTTTGCCGAGATCGTCGGGCAGCTCGGCCGGGTCGGGCTCGACCACGAAAAGCACGACGGCGGCTGGCGGCGAGTGGTCATCGAGAAGCCGTTCGGTCACGACTCCGACTCGGCGCGGCGGCTCAACCGCGAGGTGGGTCGGGTCTTCCGCGAGTCGCAGGTCTACCGCATCGACCATTACCTGGGCAAGGAGACCGTCAGGAATCTGCTTGTTTTCCGATTTGGCAACGGCATCTTCGAGCCGCTCTGGAACCGGCGCTATGTCGACCACGTGCAGATCACGGTGGGTGAGTCGATCGGGATCGAGAACCGTGGAGCGTTCTACGAGCAAACCGGAGCGTCGCGTGACGTCCTGCAGAACCACGTCCTCCAGCTCGTGAGCCTGATCGCGATGGAGCCGCCCGCCCGATTCGAAGCCGATGCGCTGCGCGACGAGAAGGTCAAGGTGCTTCGCGCGATCTCGAGCGCACCCGCGGACGTCGCCGGGAACGTCGTCCGCGGGCAGTACGGTCCGGGCTGGGTGGCGGCCACGCAGGTACCCGGCTATCGCCAGGAAGCCGATGTCGATCCCTTGTCAGAGACCGAGACCTTCGTGGCGGCACGCTTGATGATCGACGACTGGCGCTGGTCCGGCGTGCCGTTCTACGTCCGCACCGGCAAGCGGCTGCCAAAACGAGCCACGGAGATCGCCATCCAGTATCGGGAGGTCCCCCACCGCCTGTTCAAGGACGAGGGCGTCGAGCCCGATGCCAACCTGCTCGCAATGCGGATCCAGCCGGACGAGGGGATCATGCTTCGCTTCGGGGCGAAGGTGCCCGGGCTGGGCCTCGATGTCCGCTCGGTGACGATGGACTTCACCTACGGATCGGCGTTCAGCGTGGATTCCCCCGATGCCTACGAAACGCTGATCCTCGACGCGCTCCAGGGTGACGCGTCCCTGTTCACGCGCGCCGACGAGGTCGAGGAAGCCTGGGGCATCGTCGATCCCATCATCGAGACCTGGGCGGAGGATCCGCCCCCGGAGTTCCCGAACTACGAGGCCGGGTCGTGGGGCCCCGCCGCATCCGATGAGCTGCTCGCCCGTGAGGGGCGGCGCTGGCGCCGGATCTAGCCCTGCGATGGCAACCGAGACCCCCATCCGCATCGGCGAGCCAATCCTGCGCTGGACGGCGCGGGCCCATTCGATCGCCGAGATCGAAGGGGAGCTGGCGCGCATCTGGTCGACGCCCGACCTGACCACCAGCATCGACGGCGAAACCAGCCGGCATATCGCGGCGCGGACAAGCGTCATGAACCTCGTCGTGGTCGCGCGGCGACCCGAGCTCGCCGAACGGTGCGCGGCCACGATCCAGGCGCTGACGGGGCGACACCCCTCGCGGACGATCGTCATCCAGTCGGCCGACCCGGACGGTCCCTCCTGGCTCGATGCCCGGATCGAGGCACATTGCGTACTTCCGCGCGAGGACGCGCCCGAAACGTGCGCCGAGACGATCCACCTGACCAGTGGCGGGGAGTCCGGCCGGCACCTGGCCGCAATCGCGACGCCTCTGATCGTGCACGACCTGCCAGTCACGATCTGGTGGCCCGGGGAACCGCCATTCACCACCCGGCCGGCACAGGACCTGCTGGCAATTGCCGATCGACTCGTTGTCGACGGCTCCACCTGGAGTGGCGATGGATTGGCCCGCCTGCGCGACATGGCCAGCCTGCTCAAGACGTCGCGGATAGCGATCAGCGATTTCGCGCTCGTGCGTCAGTCACGCTGGCGTGAAGCGATCGCCTCGACGTTCGACGATCCGGACTTCCTGCCGTATCTCCGCTCGATCCGGCGGATCGCCGTGACCTACGGCACCCATGACGAGGCGGAGACGCCCGGCTCCACGAACCTTGTCAAGCCGGTCTACCACGTCGGCTGGCTGGCGTCGCGTCTCGGGTTGTCGGTGGTCAAACCGCTCGCGCCAGCGTCCGGGACCGGGGGCGGCGGATCGTCGACGCGTAGCCGCTATCCAGCGAGCTCTCGTTCGGCCGTCGGCCGCGGTCTCGCGGCGACGCTGACCGATGGACGTGCAGACGTTTCCGTGGTCGTCCGCCCGGTCCTCAGCACCATGCCGTCGGGGACGACGCTGCGGGTCGAGCTGCTCGCCGAGCGTCGCGGTTCCGAGCTCCGTACGGACGTGACCGCGGAGGCGGAGTCCGTCCATGTCCGGGTCTGGCAGGACGGTGTGGAGGTCCTCGATCGCACCTTCCGCGCCGCTCGACGAACCGATGTGGACCTGCTCGCCGAAGCGATCGAGTCGGGTCGTCACGATCCGGTGGCGGCAGGCACCGTCAGGGCGGCGGCTGCCATAGCGGGCCCGATCGCGATGTGACCGAGCCCGAGGTCGTCGTGTTCGCGGATGAGGCGGCCGTCGCCGCGGCTGCCGCCGAGCGGATCGCAGCGAGTCTCGTGCAAGCGGCCGAGGAGCGCGGGCGGGCCGACTGGGCGACCACGGGTGGCTCGATGGCGCCACCGATCTACCGGCAGCTCGCGGCGAAACCACTCCGGGACGCCGTTCCATGGGCATCGGTCCACGTCTGGTGGGGTGACGATCGGTTCGTTCCCCGCGACCACCCGCTCTCGAACGTCAAGCCGTTCGACGACATCCTGCTGGCGCAGTCAGGGCAGGGAATGCCGATACCCCTGCAGCACGCCAACATCCACCCGTTTCCCACGACCATTGCGATAGGCGGCGCGCGGGATGCGGCGTGGTGCGCCGCCCAGCTCGCCGCGGAGCTGCGCGAGCATGGTCCGGACGTGGTCGCTGGGTGGCCGGTCTTCGACCTGGTGCTGCTCGGGATCGGCCCCGATGGGCATCTCCTGTCCGTCTTCCCCGGGTCCTCGGCGTTCGATGCCGCGGATGTCGCGGTCGCGATCCCGGCGCCGATGCACGTCGAGCCGCACGTCGAGCGCGTGACACTCCACCCGGGCGTGCTGACCGCGGCTCGAACCCTCCTTGTGGCAGCTGTTGGGGGCGCCAAGGCGGCCGTGCTTGCCGATGTCTTCGGCGAGGAACACGACCCGAGGCGCTGGCCCGCGCAGCTTGCTCGCCGTCCGGGAGCGCTCTGGCTGCTTGATCACGCCGCGGCCGCGAGGCTCGCTCCCTGACGATGGCCAGAGATCAGCTCCGGCGGATCCCGTCCAACGACGGGACCCCGATCGCCGTCTTTGGATCGGGCCAGGGGCGTCCGCTCCTCCTGGTGCATGGCACCGCCGGCGACCACACGACGTTCCGCGTCGTGGGGCCGCGCCTGGGAACGACCTTCGCCGTCATGGCAATGGATCGGCGGGGTCGGGGTGCGTCGGGTGACGCGCCCTCGTACTCGATCGAGCGCGAGATCGAGGACGTGGCCAGGGTCGCCGAGACGCTTGTGTCCGAAGGCGGGGTGCGCGTCGCCGTGTTCGGGCATTCATATGGCGGTCGCTGCGCGCTCGGGGCGG
The DNA here is from genome assembly GCA_046712485.1 of Candidatus Limnocylindrales bacterium. Classification (GTDB taxonomy): domain Bacteria; phylum Chloroflexota; class Limnocylindria; order Limnocylindrales; family CSP1-4; genus SPCO01. The sequence goes on along the minus strand of JBKKCW010000323.1, from coordinate 23,170 downwards.
CGCTCCGGACGGACGCCATCGAGCGCGTGATCTGCTACGAGGGTGCTCCCACGCCGCGTGACCGGAGCTACCATCCCCCGGGCATCGAGGAGCGGCTGCGCGACCGGCTCGAGGCGAACGACCTCGGTGGGCTGCTGGCCACGTTCATGACCGAGGTCGTTGGCATGACGGAGGCAGAGCTCGATTCATACCAGGCCGATCCCGTGTGGCCGGTGCGCGTCGCGGCCGCGCCCACCATCATTCGAGAGCTCGACGCGGAACGGGCGCCGGTCGCCTCGCTCGACGCGCTCGGGGCGGTTGGACAACCCGTCCTTCAGCTGCTCGGGGCGGGAAGCCTGCCAATCTTCCGAGCGGCCACGCTGGCCCTCGACGAACGGCTGCACGACGGACGGATCGTGGAGATCGCGGGGGCCAAGCACGCGGCCCACCACACCCACCCGGACGCGGTCGTCGACGCCGTCAGCGCGTTCCTGGCCGACCGGCCGGGGAGCGCCATGCGAGACTGACGACATGTTGCTGGACATGGACATCATCGGCTGGATCGTCGTCGGCTTCATCGCCGGGGCGATATCGGGCGCGCTCGTTGGCGGTCGGACGGCGCGCGGGTGCCTGCCCAACATCATGGTCGGGGTCCTCGGCGGCATCATCGGTGGGTGGCTCGCCGGACAGATGGGGTTCGATCGCGTCCAGGGCTTCATCGCAGCCGTGGTCGTCGCCGTGTTCGGCGCGCTGGTCGTGCGTCTCGTGCTCAACGCCATCAGCCGGGGCTGAACGCCTGCCAGAGCCTGAGGCTACCATCATCACATGACCGACGCCGCGCTCGATGGCACGATCGGGCCCCAAGGCGCACCCGCTAGCCGGCCGTACTCCCCGGGTCTCGAAGGGGTAGTCGCCGGGGAGACGAACCTCGGCTACGTGGACGGCGCGGCGGGCCGCCTCCTCTATCGCGGGTACCGGATCGGCGATCTCGTCGCCCACGGGACCTACCCGTCGGTCGCCAACCTCCTCTGGACAGGAGACTGGGACGCCGGGCATCGCCTCCCGACGGCAGCGGTCCCCGCGGCGGTCATGGACGTGCTGCGCGCGCTGCCGCCGTCGACCAAGCCGATGGACGCCCTGCGAACCGCGGTCTCGGCTTGGGGCGCCACGCAGGATCTGCCGTGGCCCCCAACCGTGGACCAGGCCCGAGCCCTCACGGCGTTTTCGCCATCGGCGCTGGCGGCGTTCGCCCGGCTCCGCGCCGGTGAGACGCCGGTCGAGCCCAACCCTTCGCTCGACCTCGTCCCGGGCTTCCTCTACCAGCTGACCGGCTCGCAGCCGGATCCGGCAACGGCGCGTGCGCTCGATGCCTACTTCATCGTCGGCGCGGAGCACGGGTTCAATGCCTCGACGTTCACCGCACGCGTGATCACCTCGACCCGCTCGGACATCGCGTCCGCGGTCACCGGGGCGATCGGGACGATGAAGGGTCCGCTCCATGGCGGGGCGCCGTCCGAAGTCGTGGACCAGCTTGCCGAGGTCGGTTCCGCCGAGCGCGCTGAAGCATGGATCCGCGAAACCCTCGACCGCGGCGAGCGGCTGATGGGCTTCGGGCATCGCGTCTACCGCGCCTACGATCCGCGCGCCGCGGCCCTGCGCAAGGTGGCGGAGGGCATGGAGCACAAGCCCGACTGGCTCCAGCTCGCGATCGAAGTCGAGGATGTCGCGCTGCGGGTCCTGGCCGAGAGACATCCGGACCGGCCGCTCAAGACCAACGTCGAGTTCTACGCCGCGCCCGTGCTGATGGGCGTCGGCCTGTCGCCCGATCTGTTCCCTGCCACATTCTCGCTCGCCCGCCACGCGGGGTGGACCGCCCACGCCCTCGAGCAGGCCGCGGACAACCGCCTGATCCGCCCGGACGTCAGCTACGTGGGCCCAGCGGAGCGCGACCTGCCCGCCGGAGTTTCGTCGCCCAGCGGGTGAGATCGGGAACTCACAGCCAGCCGCGCCGGCGGAAGTAGACAACCATGAGCACGAGGAGGGCGACCATCATCACGATGATCGCCAGGAACGCAGCCGGAGTCCCCTCGCCGGGAACCGGCACGTTCATCCCGAAGATGCTCGCGATCAGCGTCAGCGGCAGGAGCACGACGCTGGCTGCGGTCAGGATCCGGAACGAGTCGTTCAGGCGGTGCGAAAGCACCGACTCGTTGGTCGACTCGAGTGCCTCGATGACTTCCTTGTAGTTTTCCAGCGTGTCCCAGATCCGCTCGGCCGCGTCGGAGATGTCGTCGAAGTAGATCTCGAGCTCTTCCTGGAGGTAGCGCTGCTTCGTCCGCTCCAGGTCGCGCAGGACGGCGCGCTGTGGTCGCGTGATCCGGCGGAAGTTGATGATCTCCTGCTTGGCCTCGGAGATGTCGCGGACGATCTCGGACGAGCGACCCTCGAAGATGTCGTCCTCGATGCGGTCGAGCTTGACGGCCATCTTGCGCAGCATCGGGAATGACGCGTCCACGCACGTGTCGACGATCTTGTAGAGCAGGTAGCCAGAGCCCTTGGACAGGGTCGCCTCGCGAAGATCCTCCTTCTCGCGGTAGCGCTCGAACATCGCGGTCAGCGGCGGCAACGGGATGTTCGGCAGCGTGATCAGGAAGTCGGGCCCCATGAACAGGTCGAGCTCGGCGGTGAGCATCCGCTGGGTCGACTTCTCGAACATCGGAAAGTGGAGGACGATGAACACGTAGTCGTCGTACTGGTCGAGCTTCGGCCGGTTGTTGCGCGAGTAGACGTCCTCGTAGTCGAGCGGGTGGAAGTCGAAATGTTCCTCCAGCCAATCGCGGTCGGCCGCGCGCGGCGACTCGATGTGGATCCAGCGCAGCCCGGACGACTCGATGATCTCCGGGGCAGCAGGCTCGGTCGGCACGACCGGGACCGCCTCGCCGGGCCGTCGGATCGGCCGCGGGCGTGGAAGGGCGATGTTCGGCACGGCTGCATCGTACGTCACAGCCTCGGCGCGACGTCCCGGCCGCGATCCGGGTACAGTCTGGCCTCAGCCTGAACGGACCGACCGGGCATCGTCGCGGCCTCACGCCGCCCACCTCGAGGACCTGACCTTGACCAGAGCGCGTGACAGCGGCTCGATCGCATGAGCGACCTGTCCTCCCCGCTGATCCTCCGGCGCGACCGCTCTGTGCTGTCGGCCCTTGGCCTGCCGCCGATGTCCTCGATCGAGGCTGGTGGCTGGCTGGTCGCGGGCGGACTCTGGTTGGCGGTGGTCACGCTGGCCTCGCCGCTCGGCCGACAGCTCCGGACAGGCCAGGAGGCCTTCTGCTACTGGATCGCGAGCATCCATGCACCGTACGCCCTGTCGGACTGGACCCAGCCGGTCGCATACGTCTACTCGCCGGCCTTTCTGCAGCTGATCGCGCCGCTCGCGGAGCTGCCGTGGCTCGGTTTCTTCAGTGCCTGGACCGCGTTGCTGCTGCTCGCCGTTCGGTTCCTGACGGGTCCTCGACGCTTCGCGGTCGGGGTGCTGTGTGCGACGTTCGAGATTGCGGGCGGGAACATCTCGCTGCTTCTCGCGGTCGCCATGGTCGTCGGGTTCCGCTGGCCCGCGGCGTGGGCGTTCGTCCTCCTGACGAAGGTGACCCCGGGCGTTGGGCTCCTGTGGTTCGCCGTGAGGCGAGAGTGGCGCTCGCTCGGGATCGCGCTGGGCGCGACGGCGCTCGTGGTCGCGGCTTCCGCAGCGGTCATGCCCGGGGCGTGGCTCGAATGGCTCGATCTCCTGGTCCGCCTCGCCGGCCGCGACGGGACGTGGGCCGCCGTCCCGATCCCGTTCCTGGTGCGACTCCCGATCGCAATCGCCGTCGTCGTGTGGGGTGCCCGCACGGATCGGCGCTGGACGGTGCCGGTCGCCGGGATGATCGCGCTGCCGGCACTGTGGTACGGCAGCCTGACGATGCTTCTCGCGGTCATCGCGCTGCGCGACCCTGCGAGGAACGCGGTCAGCCGTCCGGTCTGAACCCGGTTCCGGCGATCACGACGTCCTCGTCCGGCACGCCGGCCCCTGTCCGTGGTGACCGCCGCAGGAGGATCCCGGCCGCACCGAGGAGCAGGACGACGCCCCCCAGGATGAACGGGCCGGCCACGCCCCCGCCCGTGCTCACGACCGCCCCGACCGCCGGGCCCACGATCCCGGCCGCGTAGAGGGGCAGGTAAACGAGGTTCAACGTCGCGGACCGACGCTCCGCCGGGACCTCGGTGGCAAGCAGCCCGAAGACCATGGCGCTGACGGTGGAGGTCGCGGCACCCAGGACCACGGCAAGCAGGGCGAGAGCGGCGATCGACGGAGCGAACGGCATCAGGAGCAACACGACGCCACCGCCAACGAGCGTCGTCACGAGGACCGGTCGAAAGCCGATCCTGTCGCCGATGATCCCGCCGAGCGGAGACATGATCCCACCGACGAGCGCCGCCGTTCCGGCGACGAGCCCAATCGACGAGGCGAGGCCCGGACCGCTGCCGGCGAGGAGCTCGACGATGACCGGGATGTATGGGCGGCTCATCTGTGCGGCCAGGTATGAAACGCCAAAGATCAGGAAGATCCGTCGCACGGCGGGGTCGGCCAGCACGCCTCGCAAGGCGCCGAAGGCGAGGTTCACGATGCGTCCGGTCGGGATGACCTCCGGACGCACCTCGCGCGATCCGAATGACACGAGCAAGGCGGTCGCCACCGACAGCGCGGCCGACGAGGCAAACACCATCGGCAACGTCCAACCGAGCCCGTCGACCAGGACCCCGGCGATGACCGGACCGGCCGCGAAACCGATGGGGCCAGATGCGCCAAAGAGGGCGATCGTGGTCCCCAGTCGGGCACGCGGGGTCACATCGCGGATCCCGGCGAGCATCACGCCCGTATTGCCGAGCTGGAGCCCGATCAGCAACATCGACAGCGCGAGCTGCCACGGCTCGCGCGAGAGGGCGACGCTCGCGAATACGACCGCTTCGACCAGGGCGCTCCGGACGATGACGACCTTCCGGCTGTACTTGTCCGCCCAGGCGCCCCACACGGGCACCAATGGGGCCCCGACCACGAAGATCAGCGCGGTGAAGAGCCCGATGAACGCGAGTCGGTCATCCTCCGGCACACCCATGCCGCGGAGGTACGTCGGGAGGAACGCGAAGATCTGCGAGACCCCCAGCCCCTCCACCATCGACGTGATCCAGAAAACGGCAACGAGGACGCGCCAGTCCTGACCATGGCGGGCGCGCGCAGGCGCCTCGGAGGAATCGGGCATGGGCCGAAGCCTATCGCAGCAAACCGACGCGCGAGATGCGCGCGGAGCGGCCAACGCACGGCTGGGGCGTCCCGATCGAGCCACCGAGCCGTCCCGGCGACGAGCGTCCCGATCGAGCCACCGAACCGTCCGGGCGACGAGGACGTTCCAGACGAAGGCGGCCGTGAGCACGAGAGCGCGCGCACTGAAAGTGCGTAAGCGAGCGCGCGGAGCGGCCAACGCACGGCTGGGGCGTCCGCGGCGCCGGGACATGGAAGCGCCCGAAGGAACTGGTAGGTACCGGCCCTTCAGCGGCCCGGTGGCTACGGCAAGCCGCAGCATCCGGTCGCCGCCGGGTTCCTCGCTCGCTGGCCTTGCGACCATCGAGCCTGGTTCCCGGGACCGTCCCGAGGATCGCTCCTCGGTGCGGTCTGGCGGTTCGCACCTGCCCCTTCGGGCAGGACGAAATGTAGTTTCCGGGGGTCAACGCCCACAAGGCTCTTGTCCACGAATGTTCGCCGGACCTCCCTGAAGTTATCCCCGAACTTCCCACCGCTGTGGATGCTCTGTGGATACACTCCGGTTGCAGGAGGAATTGGGATGGCTCGACTGCTGGCGCGAATCGTTGCGGCCCAGGACCGCTGGGCTCGACCGCTCGGTGATGTCAATCATCGATTCCTGAGTGCGCTCTTCAGGCCGATCCGGCCGCTCAAGGACTTCCTGAATGGAACGTGGCTCGGTCACCCGTTGCACTCGGCGATCACGGACATTCCGATCGGGACGCTGCTCCTGGCCGTGGTCTTCGACCTCCTCGACCAGCGCGTGGCAGCCGACATCTCGCTGCTCATGACCGCGCTGTTCATGCTGGCTGCGGCCGCGGCCGGGGCCGCGGACTACGTCGACACCGATGGCACGGCCCGCGTTCGCGCGAGCCTGCATTCGGCCCTCATGGTGACCGGGCTCGTGCTCGTGGTGGGGTCGCTCGCGGTGCGGGCGACCGGGCCGCTTGACCGAGCCATTCCGGTCGGCCTGTCGATCGTCGCGCTGCTGATCGTGACGGCGGGCGCATACGTCGGTGGCGAGGTCGTTTACGCCCTGGGCAACATGGTCAGCCGGCACGCGTTCCGTGGCGCGGGAACGAAGTGGATCCCGCTCGACCTCGGCGAGATGACCGACCTCTCCGAGCTCCCGCACGCAACCCCGATCAAGGCACGCGCCGGGATCAACGAGCTGGTACTCGTGAGGATCGGCACCACCGTCCACGCCATGCACGCCGTGTGTGCCCATGCCGGTGGCCCGCTGCCAGCGGGGACGGTGGTCGACGGATGCATTCAGTGTCCGTGGCACGGTTCACGGTTCCGGCTCGCGGACGGTCGGGCGGCCCAGGGACCTGCGCTCTACGACCAGCCCGTCTACGAGATCCGGGCTGCCGAGAGCGGTGGCTACGAGGTCCGCCGAGCCGGCGCGTAGCCGCGCCGCCGTGCTCGAGATCGCGATCCCCGACCCCTGCCTCGTCGTCCTTGTCGGCGCCGCCGGGTCGGGCAAGTCGACCTTCGCGACCCGGCATTTTGCGCCGGAGGAGGTGCTGTCCTCAGACGAGTACCGCGAGCTCGTCTCAGGCGACGCGGCGAACCAGGCCGCCACCCGCGCCGCCTTCGGTCGCCTCCATCGCGACCTCGGCCGACGGCTCAGTGCCCACCGCCTGGGCGTGGTCGATGCAACGAATATCGAACGTGGTGCCCGGCGGGCGCTGCTCCAACGGGCCACCAGGGTGGGCCTGCCATCCGTCGCGATCGTTTTCGCTCTGCCCGCCGAGCTCGTCCTCGCGAGAAACGCCGAGCGGACGATCCGCGTCGTTGACGAGACGATCGTCCGCAAGCACCTCGGCCGTCTCCGGGCCCTGCTCGACGAACCCGGTGCGACCCTCGAGTCCGAGGGCTTCAGTCTCGTTGCCGTCGTCCGGGAACCGCTCGAGCTTGACTCCGTGCGGGTCGTTCGAACAACCGGCCGAGCCAAGGTCTCGTGAGTTGCGGACGAACGAATGTTCACCATGCGTTGACCCTCCAGTCCGCATCGGTTAACGACAACCGGTGACGGTCGTGGCGGCAGCCACCAAACGGAGGGATGATGCGAGCCTTTGTGATCGGGATCGCAGTCGGAACGTCGGCTACGGTCCTGTGGGTGCTCGAAGCGGTGCGCCGAAACGCAGAGCGCAACCGAGCCAAGACAAAGCCGGGGCCCCGACCGGACGGCGGCGTCCGAAGCTACGGTGAGGTCTGGGATCACAACGCACCGTTCGATCCCGCGGTGACCGCCTGACGGCCTGCCGAGTGCCCGCCGGGAGGTCGTCTCGCGATCTGGCCGCGCGTCGCTCGGGTTCCGCGCCCTACCCCGACCCCGCGGCGATGCACACGATGGCCGCCACGGCGAGGGCGATCCCGACGGCGTGGGTGCGGGTCACGCGTTCGCGCAGGACGACCGTGGCGAGAATGACCGTCGTCACCGGGTAGAGCGAAGACAGGACAGCCGCGATCGCGAGGGCGCCCGTCTGCACAGCAAGGATGAACGCCGCGTTGCCGGCCATGTCGAGGACGCCGACCCCGACCATGGCCGGGACCCAGCGTCGCTCCACGCGCCAGGCCCGCCGACCGATGACGATGACACCGCCGATGAGCGCTGCTTCCGCGGTCCGGATGATCGCCAGGGGGCCGAACGTATGTCCTTCGCTGATCTGGCTGATGGCGATCCCGAAGCTGCCGAGCGCGACGCCGGCGACAAGTGCGATCCCGATCCCGGATGGGCCCGCGCGGTCGTCGGCGACACGCGACACCAGGACAACGGCCACGATCGCGATGGCGATCCCGACGAGGATCAAGGGCGACGGCAGTCCTTCGACAAGCACGCCGTACACGACGGGGATGGCCGCGGCGAGCACACCGGTGATGGGCGCCACCACGCCCATCCGCGCGGTTGCGAGGCCGTGATACAGGGACACGATCCCGATCCCGCCACTGACACCCGCCAGGATGCACCAGGGGATATCTGACACCGGCAGCATGGTCTCGCCGCGCAGGATCGCGATGGCGAAGGCGACGACCGCGCCGACAACCTGCGAGACGAGCACGACGGCGAGGACGGGGGCCCGCCGCGATAGCAGTCCGCCGCCGAAATCGCCGGAGCCCCAGCTGAGCGCGGCAACGAGTCCGAGGGCGATCGTCGCCGCTTCCGCGGACAGCAGATCGTTCAGGCGGGCTGACCCACGGGCGGGCTGTCGACGGCGGTTGGCCCAAGGAGCTCGACGACGGCGTCGGCGGCCGAGTCGTAGCGGCCAGACGTCGTCAGATAGATGACCTGGAAGTCCGTGGCGAGCGACTTGAGCAGCTCGAGCGCCCTGCCCGCGCGTGCATCGTCGAGCGTCACGAACGGGTCGTCGAAGACAAGGGGCGGCCGCCGGTCGCCGGTCACCAGCCGAACGAGCCCCAGCCGAGCGATCAGGAACACCAGGTCCAGGGTACCCTGGCTGAGCGCGCGGGCCGGCACCCAGTCGCCGCGCTCGGGGGCGTGGACCTCGATGTCGAGGGTCTTGTCGTCCACCCTGACACGCCGATAGCGGCCGTCCGTGGCGGTGGCCAGGTCGCGAACCATGTGCGCTTCGAGATACTGCGTGGCGGTCTTCATGGTCGCCTGCTCGGCGCGATCGATTGCCTCGAGCGTGGCGGCGTACACCCGCTGGCGGCGCTGGAGAGCGGCCAGTTGTTCCTGCCACATCGCGAGTCGCTCGGCCTGACCGGCGACCTGTTCGGCATCGACCGCGTTGGCATCCACCCGGGCCCGGGCATTCGCCTCGTCGTCGCGCGCCCGCCCGAGGGCATCCTCCGATTCGCGAACCTCCACCTCGAGCCGTTCGCGGGCTCGCGGCTCCTTGGCGATCGGGCCGAGGGCGTGGAGGGCGCTCGCCTTCTGTTCGATCTCGAGGGCCGCAGCATCGCGGAGGCCGATCAAGGTCTCCCGCGGCGCCTTGCCGACCAAGCCGTCCAGCTGGGCCTCCAGCCGATCGATCTGGGCGACGTGCGCCTCTTCCCTGCTGAGGACGTTCTCCGCGGCGGCGAGATCCGGAAGCCCGATCGTCCCGAGGTTCTGTTGGAGACCGGCCTCGGTGAGCCGCAGCTCGGCTTCCATCTCGGAACGGCCGCGTAGGCGGCGGTCGATCTCGACATCCCGGAGCTGGCCGTGCAGATTGTCGTTTCGCCGAAGCCACCACGCGACGCCGGCGAACGCGAGGCCAACGGCGGCGATGCCGGCGCCGATCAGCTGTGGCGCCTCACCCAAGTCGACGATGCCGATCGTCCGGGCGACGAAGGTGCCAGCGGCGGCGACAAGCCCGATCAGCACCACGGCGATCCCCAGGCGTGAGAGCGGTTGCCAGGTGACGGGTGGCTTGACGTCGAACGAGACGGCGATCTCCCCGGCGAGCGCCGCGTTCAGTTCGCGGATCCGCGAGTCGAGGGTCCTGAGCCGCTCGACGGTCGCTCGCAGGATGGGTAACGGTGTGAGCGACGGGTGGCTCGTGGACAGGGCCTCGACCTCCGTCGCGACGTCGACTGCCGTCTTGTAGCGATCGTATCGTTCGGATGCGGCCTGGCGCTCCGCCGTGATCCGCTCGGCCTGCCGCGCCTTTTCGAGCATGCCGCGCCGTTCCGCAAGGGCAGTCTCGGCTTCGACCCGCCGCTCGCGGGCTCTGGCCATCGTGTCGCGATCGCGCTCGAGCTGGGCAAGGGCAAGCTCTCCCTGTTCGAGCGCCAGCTTGGCCTGAGCAACGGCCTGCCCGGCAACCTTCAGACGTCCCGGATTCCGGTCGCCCTTGGTCATCAGGTCGTGCAACGCACGATCGAGCTTCTTGCGTGCCCTGCTTGTGCCACGATCCGCGCCGCTGATGGAGGCCTGCAGGCGGTCCCGCAGGGCACCGTCGTCCCGCGACAGGTCGCTCAGCTCGAAGTGGTGGACGGAGGCCGTCGAGCGGAAGAAGCCCTCGGTCGGGATTCCCGTCAGCTCGGCGAGGACCTGGTCGGCAAGCGTGGGGTCAGTGATCGCCTGCCCGTCGTAGTCGAGGCGGACACTGCCCTTGCCGCCGGCGAACGTCTTCTCCAGGGTGCCCGTCTTGCGCTGCTCCTCCTCGTCCTGCTCGAACTCGATCGTGACGATCGAGCGGGCCTCGGGCGGCGCGTCCCACGGCCGGAGCGTCTCGATCTCGGCAGCGGTGCTCGTGACCCGGCGGGTGAGCACAAGCTCCAAAGCACGCTGGACCGTGGTCTTGCCCGCCTCGTTCGGACCGCGAACAACAGTCAGGCCTGGCGCGAAGGTGATGTCGAGGGCCCGGTAGCGGCGGAAGTCACGGGCGCTGAGCTTGCGGACCCTCACATCGAGACCTCGTGACCGGCCAGCAGCAGCCTGCCGAGACGGAGCGCGTCGCGCTGTTCGGCGGCCTCGGTCTCCGCCCCGGTCGTCTCGAGCTCGGCGATGCGGGCCTCGAGATCGCGGATGAAGGCGCCCGCGATCGTGTCCGGTGACGGCAGTGAGCCCTCGGTCAGGGCAGGCAGCGAAACATCGCGGACCCGCACCTTGAGAAACCCGGGGGCGAGTGCGTTCTCGACCTCCTCGATATCGAGATCGAGCTCGTCCGGCCGCACACCGACGAGCCGCACATCGAGCACGAGATCGGGATCTGCCAGGCCACGCAGCCTCTCGATGAGCGCCGGCTGGCTGGTCTGGACACTCGCGTCGAGCTCGTGGCGCTCGAACCGGGTCGTGCCAACTTGCCGCTCCTCGACCGTGACCGTCTTCGCTCCGTCCCGCTCCTTGAGCTCAACGAGCAGGACCTTGCCGGCGCGGTCCTGGTCGAGCGCCACCGCTTCGGGGGCGCCCGCGTAGGCGTACCTGACCGTGCCGGCCTTGCCCACCTGTGCCGAATGCCAGTGGCCAAGGGCGAGATAGTCCAGGTTCGTGGCGGCGATCTCGTCGGTCGTGACCACGACCTCGTCGCGATCGGTCTTGCCGGGGATGGCAATCGCCCCGTGAACCATGCCAACGTGCCAGGTCGCGATCGCCCCGTCGCCACTGATATCGATGTCCATGAGCGGGCTGTGCGGGGCGCGTTTGGTGGCGAAGACCGGACCGTGCACGACCACATCGCAGGACCCGAAGTGGACCGACGTGCGGTCCGGATCGAGCACGGTCACGAAATCGTCGTCGACGCCACTGCCCGCCAGGCCGGGCAGGTCATACGCCCGATAGATCGACGCGCGGTCATACACGTCGTGCGTACCCGGGATGATGACGGTCCGGATCTTGGCCTCGACGAGGCGCCTGAGTTCGGCGGCGACCCGCTCCACCGAGCGACGCGGTTGGACGTTCGAATCGAAAAGGTCGCCAGCGATCAGGAACAGATCGACCTTCTCGGTGAGGGCGAGATCGACGGTGCTCCTGAAGGCCGCGAACTGCCGCTCCCGCTGGGCACTCGCCTGTTCGCCAAGATCGTCGTGTCGTGCGCCGAGGTGGACGTCGGCGGTATGGATCAGCCTCAGCATCCGGTGGTGCGGCTCGCCTCCCTGGCTGTCACGGTCCGGACGTCCTGGCGCGGAGTCTGCCACAGCGCATCCGCAAGGGACCAGACGTGATGCGAGCGAGGCGCCCCCATGACTCCCCGCTCGCTGACCCCACTGTCGGGTGGCATTGTGACAGGTACGGTGTCACCGCGGCCGGCCCGTTGTTGGCCGGCGGGAGCACGATCCGACGCTCGAACACCCGTTTCGGCGAGCCGTTGTATCCTGCCGGCTGCTACACCGGTGCGCCCAGACAGGGACTCCACATCGGCACCTGGGTTCGCGCGGCCCCGGCTCCTTTCGCCAGACCACGCCCATCCCGTACGTCGGTGCGGCCGCCCTCGTCAGGTGCGTACCTCTGCAGATCCACGCGTCTCGGAGGAGCATCGTGACCTACGTCGATCGGACCCTGAACTGCGTCGATTGCGGGGTTGAGTTCATTCACTCGGCGGCCGATCAGGAGTACTACGTCCAGAAGGGGTTCGTCAGCGACCCAAAGCGTTGCACCAGCTGCCGAGCCAGCCGCCGCGCGTCGCGTGAAGGCGGCTACGACGTCCGAGACATCGGCGGTCCGCGGGGCTACGAGCGCGGCGACGACCGACCGCAGCGCGAGTACTTCGCGGTCCTGTGCTCCTCGTGCGGGAACCAGGCGCAGGTGCCCTTCAAACCGCGGATGGATCGCCCCGTGTACTGCTCCGACTGTTTCCGGACAGTAAAGCCGGGCTGAGTTGGGACCCCGCGGACGCCCACGCGGGACGCCCTCCCGCGTATCGGCCCTCCGTCCCGTCGGTCGGACGCTCACGGCCCCCCGTGCATCTGCCGCCCCCCGCGTAACCGGCCGCTCCCCGCGTAGCCGGCCGCCCCCCGCGTAGCCGGCCGATGTCGTCCTGAAGCGCACGATCGCGACATTTCCTTCGTGGCCGGTTTCCAGAACGGCAACATCTGCTCGAATTCGCCCGCGACCACGCTGAGATGTCGCCAAGATGCGCCTCAGGCGGGCGCGCCCAACATTGCTGCCGGGCGCCCCAACATGGCTGGCCGAGTGTGCCCAAGGCGCCTGGCCGGGCGCGCACCTGAGGCGGGCGTGCCCAAAGGGCCGGGGCAGGCGTCAGCTGATCACGGCACGATGGCGGCCTGATCGCCGAGCCGGAACGTCTCGCCGGCTCGGTAGCGATCGCGGTGGCGCCCCCGCCAGACCGTCACGCGGGAGCGACCGTGGACCTGCCAGGCGCCGTCACGTCCGACGATCGCCGTACCTTCATCGATTCCGAACACGACCGACCCGCGCGGCGCCTGGAATGCGATGAGGGCGCACAACGGCTCAGGCCACGCGTCGTAATGCGGTACCACGGAGGCTCCCGGGACGAAGCCGAGACCATCGCGCCAGCGGAGGGGCCACGGCACCGACTTGACTCGGAAGTCAAAGGCGTGCCCGGCGAGCACCATCGCGCCAGCTGAGCAGCCGGCCAGGATGGCGCCCCGATCGTGCGCGTCCCCGATGGCCCGTCCGACGGCACTGCCGCCGAGCGCCTCCATGAGGTGGGCCGCCTTGCCGCCCGATAAGTAGATCAGGTCCGCCTCCCCGACGGCCTGTGCGGCCGCCGCATCATCCGCCTCGCGGTGGTCCCGCACGAGCACGGGCTCGACCTCCGCACCAAGCTCGCCGAAATGCGCAACGCCCATCGCGGCCCAGCGCTGGAACACCTCCTCGCCGTCGGGCCAGGAGGCGGTCGGCAGGATGGCGACCCGAGGTCGGATCCGACCGGTGGCAGCCAACAGACCCGCATCGAATGCGGCCATGACGGGTAGGAATTCATCGGCGCCAACGAGCGCTACGGGTCCGGGCACGGGCAGAGTCTACCCGGAGCTTGCCGCAAGCCCGAGCGCGCTGCGAGACTTGCGCCATTGGGGTCCCGCCCCTGCCCGCCCAACCCGCTCGAGGCCTGCATGACCACCCGTCAACGTTGGACGCTCGTCGCTACCGTGATCGGCTCCGGCACGGTCTTTCTCGACGGGACCATCGTCAACGTGGCCCTGCCGCGGATCGGCAGCGAACTGCCGGCATCGATCGTCTCGGTGCTGGAGGGCCAGACCTACGTCGTCAGCGGTTACCTGGCGGTTCTCTCTGCGCTGCTGATCCTCGCCGGGGCGCTGTCCGACCGCTACGGGCGACGCCTGGTGTACGCCATCGGCCTCGGCGGGTTCGCGATCACCTCGGCCCTGTGCGGACTGGCGCCCACCATGGAGCTGCTCATCGTCTTCCGGCTGCTCCAGGGTGCCGCCGGTGCGCTCCTCGTGCCCGGGTCCCTGGCCCTGATCACCCAGACGTTCCAGGGAGAGGCACGCGGACGCGCGTTTGGCATCTGGGCGGCGTCGACCTCCGCCCTGACGGTCCTTGGACCGATCGTCGGGGGGATCATGGTCGACACGATCAGCTGGCGGCTGGCGTTCCTCATCAACGTTCCGCTGCTTTCGATCGCGCTCTGGGCGACGCTTGCAAACGTCCAGGAGTCAAGGGACGTGGACTCCTCGGCGCGGTTCGATTGGATCGGCGCGCTCGTGGCGGCGGTGGCCGTTGGCGGCCTCTCGTTCGGCTTGATCCGCGGCCAGACGAACAATTGGTCCGATGCCGCATCGTGGCTCGCCATCGTCGCGGGGACCTTGGCGCTCATCGCCTTTCCGATCCTCATGGCCCGACGCAAGGACCCGCTCGTTCCGCTGGGCCTGTTCCGGCAACGGACGTTCGCGACGATCAACCTTGCGACGTTCTTCATCTACGGCGCGCTGTACGTCACGCTCACGTACCAGACCCTTGTCCTGCAAGGCGTCATTGGCTACACGGCACTCGCCGCCGGAGCGGTCGGTATCCCGGTTGGGATCATGCTGTCCGTCTTGTCCACCTGGATGGGGACGCTGTCGGCGCGCCTGGGTGCTCGTCGCTTCCTCGTCGGTGGACCGTTCCTGATGGCGGCGGCGATGCTCTGGTTCGCTCGGTTGCCGGCCGATTCGGCGCCATGGAAAGCGGCCATCGAGACGCCAGACACGTTGATCCCGCCCCCGTCGACCCTAACCGACGTCCTGCCCTCGATCCTGCTCTTTGGGCTCGGGATCTCGATGGTCGTCGCGCCGCTCACGAGCACCTTGATGAGCTCCATCCCGAGCCGCTTCTCCGGGCTCGGATCGGCGATCAACAACTCCATCTCCCGGGTCGGACAGCCGCTCCTTGGGGCGATCATCTTCATCGCGATCAGCGCCTCGTTCTACGGAAGCCTCGCGACCAAGGCTCCCGACCTCGACACCAGCTCGGCCGACGTGCGCGCGGCGTTCCAGCCGATCAACCCGGCACCGGACACGGCCACACCAGAACAGGTCGCGGCCGCAACCCAGGCATCGATTGACGCATTCCACCTGGCGATGATCGTGATCGCCGTGCTGCTTGTCATCGGTGGGCTTGTCTCGTGGTGGGGCCTCCGCGACGGCGTGACGCAGGCGGAGGAGTGACCATTCCCGGCCGTCCGCGCGACTGGGACGCCCAGACCTACGATCGGGTCGCCGAGCCGCAGACCCGCTGGGGGCGCGTCGTCCTCGATCGGCTGCCTCTCGTTGGCTCCGAGCGCGTCCTCGACGCTGGCTGCGGGAGCGGACGGGTGACCGAGATCCTCGTGGAGCGGCTGCCCCGAGGTCGGGTCATCGCGCTCGACGCATCTACGGCGATGATCGACGCCGCGCGCACACGCCTGGCGCCGTTCGGCGATCGTGTCGAATACCTAGTCGCAGACCTGGGACAGCCCCTACCGCTCGCCGAGGAGGTCGACGCGATCCTCTCGACGGCCACGTTCCACTGGGTTCCGGACCACGACGCACTCTTCGCGAACCTGGCCGACGTGCTCCGCCCGGGCGGTCGCCTGGTCGCGCAATGCGGTGGCGTCGGCAACATCGCGTCCGTGCGCCGCGTGCTGTCCACCATCGGCGACGGCTGGCCGGGCGCCGCCCACTACGAGACACCAATGGCAACGGCGACGAGGCTCCGTGCCGCCGGGTTCGTCGATATCGAGTGCTGGTTGACCGAAGAGCCGACACGCTTCGAGCCTGGCGAGCCCCTCGAGACGTTCCTGCGCACGGTCATTCTGGGCGGCCACCTGGAGCGACTTCCCGCGGACGAGCGCGACGAATTCGTCAAGGCAGTGGCCGACGGGCTACCCGAGCCGCTGATCGACTACGTCCGACTCAACATCGTGGCCAGACGCGCGAGCTGATCTCGTCACCCGGCGCCCGAATGGGCGGCGGAGCCGGTCGTGCCCCGTCGGACGCGGAAGGGCGCTCCGTGCCCCGGGATGACGACATCGGCGGCGGCCAGGACCCGCTCCCGGGCGCGTTCGAGCGCTGCCTGGTCGGCGGCAAACGGATCTAGGTGCGGCGTCCGGTCGGTGTGCCACCACAGATGGGTCATGGCGTAGACGCCGTCGTCGGCCTCCACGATCAACGACGCGTCCTCCTCCGAGTGACCCGGTGTCAGCCACAGCTGGCTCTTCGGGCTGAGCCGGTAGCCATCGCCGTCGTGGTCGAGCCAGAGGTCGTCGCGGTATCGGGCCCAGAAATCCACGACCTCTGCGTTCGGGAACAGGGCGCAGTTCATGGTGTGGTCCGGGTGGTGATGGCTCAGGAAGACGTGGCTGACCTCGCCGGGAGCGACGCCGAGCGCAGCGAGCGGGTCGACGATCAGCGATCGGCTCGCGACCATCCCCGGATCGACCACGATCGTGGCGTCCCCGTCCAGGACGAGCACGACCGTGCTTGCGGTTCTATCGCCGGTGTACCCGGCGTGCAGGAGATGGACGCTGGCCATGGGCGGATCGTATGCCACGGCCGTCAGCGGTACGAGGACGCGTCGCGCCGCACGGGATGGCTCGAGAGGAACCCGCGATCGCGTGCGATCCTCCTGCCATGACCCTGCACCCGCCCGCCGACCTCGTGTTCACCGGTGGGCGCATCGCGACGATGGATGCCGCACGGAGCTGGGCGACTGCGCTTGCGGTCCGCGACGGGCGGATCGTCGCTGTCGGTAGCGACGCGGCCGTCCGGCCGTTCATCGGCCCGGGAAGTCGGGTGATCGAAGGGCGCGGCCGCACGATCACGCCGGGGTTCGGCGATGCCCATGTCCACCCCGTCCATGCCGGACTCGATCGCCTTCACTGCGAGCTGCGCGGTGCGCGTGGCATCGACGCCTATCTCGAGCTCATCGCCGCCTACGCGGCGAGCCACCCCGACGCCGACTGGATCGACGGCGGTGGCTGGTCGATGGACGACTTCCCGGGTGGCGTACCCACGCGAGAAGCGCTCGACCGGGTCGTGCCGGATCGGCCGGCCCTCCTCCGGAGCCGGGACGGCCACACGGCCTGGGTCAACAGCCGAGCCCTGGGAATCGCCGGGGTCACCGCCGCGACGCCCGATCCAGAGGACGGTCGCATCGATCGCGACGAGCGTGGCGAGCCCGTCGGTGGGTTGCAGGAGGGCGCGATCGCGCTCGTTGCGCGGTTGGTGCCCGAGCCCGCTCCAGAGGAACTCGCGGAGGCGCTCCGGCTCGGCCAGGCGGAGCTGCATTCGCTCGGGATCACGAACTGGCAGGACGCGATCGTGTCGCCCCGCGAAGAGCTGGCCTATACGCAGGTGGCCGGTCGTGGGCAGCTGACCGGCAGGGTGGTCGGCGCGCTCTGGTGGGAGCGGTCAAGGGGCAGCGAGCAGATCGATGAGCTCGTCGCGCGACGGGGGCAGACCGCCGGCGATCGCTACTGGCCGACGAGCGTCAAGTTGATGCAGGACGGCGTGCTCGAGAACTTCACCGGGGCGGTGCTCGAGCCGTACCTCGGATCCGACGGGCGTCCCACCGCGAACCGTGGGCTGAGCCAGATCGATCCCGATGCGCTCAAGGAATACGTGACCAGGCTCGATGCCCTCGGGTTCCAGGCGCACTTCCACGCGATCGGCGAACGAGCTGTCCGCGAGGCGCTCGATGCGGTGGAAGCCGCCCGAATCGCCAACGGCCCGTCGGACACGCGGCCCCACATCGCGCACATCCAGGTCATCCACCCTGAGGACATCGGTCGGTTCCGGACACTCGAGGTTGCCGCCAACGCCCAGCCGTACTGGGCCTGCCACGACGGCCAGATGGACAACCTGACGATCCCCTTTCTCGGTCCGGAACGGTCGACCTGGCAATACCCGTTCCGATCGCTGCTGGAGGCCGGCGCTTTGCTGGCCATGGGTTCGGATTGGAGCGTGTCCACCGCCAACCCGCTCCTCGAGATGGAGGTGGCGGTCACAAGGGTCCGTGACCTCTACCGCGGCGAGCAACCACCGTTTCTGCCTGAGCAGTGCATCAGCCTCATGGAGGCGCTCGCGGGGTTCACGTCGGGGACGGCCTGGGTCAATCACCTCGAGCACGAGGTCGGATGGCTCGAGGTCGGCAAGGCCGCCGACTTGGTCGTCCTCGATCGCGACCTGTTCGACCGAGCCGCGGGCGCGATCGGTGAGGCACGGGTCGTTGGCACGTTCATTGACGGCGCACCTGTCTACGAGGATGCCGCGCTCGAGGCGTGAATCCGGGAAGCATGGACACGTGGAGCATGGACACATGACGATGTTCGATTGGCTCCTGACGTCGATGTCCGATGCGCTTGCGTGAGGCGATGCTCTCTTTGCGCCACGGAACTGATCCGAGGCGGCAGAAAGGAGAGACCAGTGAACGTCCTCGCGATCTACGTAGCCAATGAGATGCTCCAGGCCGAACGAGACCGGGCTTTCCAGCAAGCGATCGCCCTTCGCCTGCTGGCCGGACCAAGCGTCCGCGATCGGATCGCGTCGGCCGCCGCAGGTCTCCGCCGCTTCGGCGGAACCTCCGTCGAGTCGGCAGCCGTCCTGCCAAAGCTCGAAAACTATCCCTACCGGGGCTGAGCTCCTCCCTCAGCTCTGGTCCTCCCGCCAAGCCACGAAACCCCCGCTCCTCCCAGCGGGGGTTTCGTGGCTCTGGCCGCAGATCCTTCTCCGTCGACGGCGGTCTCCGCATATGCACGCCCAAGGACCGGGGCCCGCGTCCTTTGCGCTTATGGGAGGTCGGCCGAGGTATCGATGTCGCGGAGGGTCCGCCCTTCCGGATCGACGGCCCGCCAGACAGCCTCCGAGATCACGGACCGTGCGAGCTCCTCGGTGAGCGCCCCGAGGCGACGCTCGCCAGCCTCGATCAGGCGCTCGGTCGCCGCTCGGGCAACGTCTCGGCGTACGACCATCGGAAGCGGCTGTGGGCGATCGCCTTCAGCCAGGACCGCTACCTGCACCGACGCGTCGCGCAGGGCGTCGAGCAGCAACCCGATCACCCGGGGCTGGACGTCCGGCATGTCGCCCGCCGTAACCACGACGATCGCCTGACGAGCGGCGGCCAAGCCCGCGGCGAGGCCCAGCAGTGGCCCGCCAAACGGCGTCGCATCGCGGACCACACGAACATCCTCGTCGACCGTTGGTGCCCCGAGCGGCGCCGTGATGACGAGGACCTCGCCCGACACCGGGCGGACGGCGGCAATCGAGCGCTCGAGCAGCGTCATACCATCCACTGGTTCCTGGAGCTTGTCCCGGCCGAAGCGGCTCGATCGACCGCCGGCAAGCACGATCGCGCTCACCCGACGATTGGTCACCGCTCGATGACCGACCGACGACCCGTGGCCGCGCCGGGTGTGGACGCGGACGCCGCCCGAGGGCCGGGCACATGCCCATCGGCTGTCCGGCGGAGGATGCCGCGCCGATCGAGGTCCGCCAGGACCGCCATGACGTATTTGCGGCTCGTGCCCGTGGCATCCCGGAACCGCGCTGGCGTCAGCGGCGCGCCGCGGGCGAGCTCGAGCGCGAGGGCCTCGATAGCTCGATACGTCTCCGCCTCGTAGGCGAGGTCGTCGTCGAGGAGCACGATGCGGCTGGTCCGCTGGAGCTCGCGGATCCCGGCCACGGAGCATCCCGCGCCCCGTGCAGCGTCGGACAGCGACGGCGGGCTTGCCACGGCGAGGGCGCGTGCCAAGCGATCCATCGCCTCCGTCAGGCCCGGATCCACGGCCACCAGATCCCGCCGAGCCGTCCCGGGCGGCGCGATGTAGTCGCCATCGCGGGCGAGTCGGCCGTTCCCCACGAGTCCGTCGATGAGCGTCGAGGCAGCGCGTGCCGCCTCATCGCGGCGCAGTGCCGTCAGCCGGCGAAGCGTTCTGGCGCAACGAGCACGAACCTCGGCGAGTCGTGGTCGAGCCTCGGGAGCAAGCCCCCAGATGTCGAGCGCGGCAATGACGTCGGCCGTCGCGGCCTCGGCCACATCGTCGGCGATGGCAATCGACCCGTTCGTCGCGATCGCACCATGGAGGTCGAGCCGCGCCGCTTCGGTTGCCGGGCCGTCGCGGTTCGCGATGGCCGCGTCGAGGCGGCCCACCCGCTCGTGTGTCTGTCGCCGTCGCGAGATTCCTCGCGGCGGATCAACGTCCAGGACGACCGCGCCGCCCGCGCGAACCGTCCCCGATCCCAGCCGCAGGATCAGGCGGTCACCGGTCGCAGCAGCGACCGAGGCACTCAGCCGCACGATCGCGGTCGATGCGCCGTCGGCGAGCTCGAGGGCGTCTCGACCGGAGCGAACGACGGCGCCGTCGACGGCCGCGGTGCCGAGATGAACCCGAACGTGCGTCCGGTCGGGTAGCGGTCGCCGCAGCCGAACGAGCAGCCGATCCGTCGCCATCACGGACGCGTCGTCGGTGAGCACCGCGCCGCGGGGAACGGCATCGGACTCGACCCTGGCGAGGTTGACTGCGGTTCGGCCGGGACCAGCGGTCTCCATCGGTCGGCCGTGCACCTGCACCTCTCGAGCCCGAACTTGTTTGTCACCGGGGACGAGACGGAGCACGGCGTTCCGCAGGAGCGGCCCACCGCGAAGGGTGCCGGTAGCGACGAGGCCGCGGCCCTTGACGGTGAACGCCCGGTCGATGGCGAGGCGCGACGGGGTCGGACCGGCGAGGGATCGCCCTTGCGCGGCCAAGACCTGGTCGCGGAGCGTAACGAGAGCCCCCTGAACCACGTCGATCCCCACCCCGCTCACGGACGACGCTTCGATTACCTGGGCTGTTGACAGGGTCGTACCGGCAAGCAGTCGCGCCACCGCCTCGCGGACTTCGGCGACTCGAGCCTCAGCCACGAGGTCCGTCTTGGTGATGACGGCGATCCCATGCTCGATCCCGAGAGCATCGATCAATTCGAGGTGCTCGATGGTCTGCTGCCGCGGCCCGTCGTCGGCCGCCACCACGAGCATCACGGCGTCGATCTCACCCGCACCAACGAGCATGTTCCCGATCAGCCGATCGTGACCGGGCACGTCCACGAAGTCGATCTCGGATCCATCAGGAAGCCCGCCATGGGCATAGCCCACGTCGATCGTCATGCCACGGCGGCGTTCCTCGGGAAGCCGGTCGGTATCGATGCCGGTCAACGCCAAGAGCAGGGCGGTCTTGCCGTGGTCGATATGCCCAGCCGTCCCGACGACGACGGTCATTGCGCGCCCAGGGCGCGAGCCATCGCGGTCGCGAGCGCAGCATCGTCGCCCGGACAGACAGTCCGCAGGTCCAGGTACACGGCCCCATCCCCAACCCGGCCGATCACGGGCGGGTCGCCAGACCGGAGCCGACGGGCGAGGGCCGCTGCTCCCGAGCCTCGCGCGACAAGCGCGACCGACAGGAGCGTCTCGCCCGGCAGTGAGCCGCCTCCAACCGTCGCGGTCGAGGCTTCGATCTCGACGCGGGACCGGGCCGACGTCGGCAGTGCGTTGACGATCGCCTCGCCGCGCCGGCGCAGCGCATCGGACGTCGCGGCGATCATCCGCCAGACGGGGATCTCCTTCGTGGCTCGCCCGGCACGGTAGAGCCCGAGCGTCGCGGCGAGTGCGGCGAGAGTGACCTTGTCGGGTCGGACTGCCCGCGCCAGCGGGTCGCGCCGAATCCGGGCGATCAGGTCCGCCCGACCGACGATGAGACCGGCCTGCGGCCCTCCGACGAGCTTGTCGCCACTGAACGTGACCACGTCCGCGCCGGCGTCGATACGCTCCCGAGGCGTGGGCTCGTGGGCGAGGCCGAACGCCGCCGTGTCGAGAAAGGCGCCGCTACCAAGGTCGTCGACGACGATCGTGCCGTGGCGATGCGCCAGCTCTGCCAGCTCCAACGGATCGGGCGACTCCACGAACCCGGTCTGCGTGAAGTTGGACGGATGCACGCGGAGCGCCACGGTTGCACGGCCATCGGCAAGCGGCGCCTCGAAGTCGGTGGCACGCGTCCGGTTCGTCGTGCCGACCTCGATGAGGCGCGCCCCGGCACGGCGGATGATCTCGGGGATCCGGACGCCGCCACCGATCTCGACGAGCTCGCCACGCGACACCGCCACACCACGTCGACCGGCGAGTCCGACCGCCAGGAGCGCGGCCGCAGCGTTGTTGACAGTGATCATCGCGTCCTCCGCCCCGGTCAGCGCGATCAGGTGCTCCTCCGCGACCCGGAACCGGGGCCCGCGGCGCCCGTCCTGCCGGTCGAACTCCAGCAGCGAATAGCTCTCGCCCGCGCGGCGAGCTGCCTGGATGGCGGCTTTGGACCAAGGGGCACGGCCGAGGTTCGTGTGCAGGATCACGCCCGTCGCGTTGATGACGGGGACGAGCCCCGCGCCCGGACCCGCCAACACAGCCAGTCGGCCGACGACGGCTTCGGCCATGGCGTCAAGCTCGGTCGGCGGCTCACCGGCCGCGATGGCCGCGCGCTCGATGTCGATCGTCTCTCGCGCTGCCGACGTCAGCGCCGCGGCGTCTCGCCCACCGACTTCGTCGCGCGTTCGGACCGCAGCCAGCAATCGCTCAACGCTGGGGGGACGCGGGCGGTCCGACGACATGAATCCTCCGTGGCGGGAACGCGTGGGAGTCGAACCCACCGCGCCGCGCCGAGCGCCGCGCCACTGGTTTTGAAGACCAGGGGACCCACCGGGACCCGACCGCTCCCGGCGCGATGGTAGCGCGGACGCTCGGTGGCGGATTGTGCCGCGCCCAGCCAGCGCCTCGGAGCCATTGCGCCCGTCCCCCTGGAGCCGTTCCGCCCAGCCCGCGCCCCGGAGCCGTTCCGCCCGCTCGCGACACCTCTTTTATGCCCGAGGCGACTGTCACGTTGCCCAATCGGTGCGGCGCTCCTCGTTTAGCCGCCCCCTGACTGGCCGTGAACCGGAACGGCCGATTCAGGCGGAATCGGGGCCGCTCGGGACGCGTCCCGA
>JBKKCW010000322.1:0-2554 GCA_046712485.1 Candidatus Limnocylindrales bacterium | reverse complement strand
GCACGGGGCCGCCGATCACAGAGAACAACAACAGGACGGCTCCGGCGATGAGGACGGTCGTCGGGCGATCGTCGCCTGAACCTTGGCCGAGCACCCCCCGGCGAGGGAAACGAACACCGGCACCAGGCCGGCGGGCTCGATGACGACGAAGAGCGTGTTCCCGGCGAGCTCTGGCGTTCGCGCCTCATCAGGCCCCGTGGGGCATCCGGCGCGGCACCAACGCGATGACCCTCGTGACCGCGGTGCCCACGACGGCGAAGACCGTAACCATCGTGGTGAAGAACATGAACCTGATGATGTCCGTGATGAGCGCCTTCACAGCGTCCTCCGTTTCGTGCCTTACACCGCTGCAGCATCTGCGCTTCGGTGCTTCTGCTCAGTCAAGCGCCCGCGCGGCGGCATCGACAGGGCCGCAGTATCCGATTCGAGTCGCCGAATGGCCCGAACCTTCTGGCATCGAGCGCGGTTGTTCGACGAGCGCACGCGCCGGCGGTGACTGGGTGGGGTACGCTCACAGCGTCTGTGTGCCGAGCGTCACGATCGATTGGTTCTGGCCCACTTCGAGGTCCAATGTGCGAAACGACCCAGGAATCGATGAACCCGCGTCCGAGGGCGAGTCGCTGATGTCCCCAGGCCTCGATCCGACCTCAGCGGACGATCTCGCGTACGGACCGCCACGCAGCGACGGTGAGGTCGCCGCTCAACAGGTTCGCATCGCGGGGCGGGTAGACCAGCGGGGTCGCGCCCGCGACGAGCGTGGTCGGGCGAGCGATGCTCGGGCGGCAGCCCTCGCTCAGACCGCCGATGCGTCGGAGAAGTCCCTCATCCGACAGCTGGAAGATCTTGGCGCACAGGCACGTAGCGATCGAGCGGCTGCTTCGGCGGATCGGGCACAAGCAAGGCAGGATCGCGCCGACGCCGAGGTCGACCGGGCGACCGCCGCTCGCGAACTTGCCCGGGTCGAAGGAGAGCTACGGACGGCTCATCTCGATGACCTGACTGGCGCGTACCGCCGCGAGGTCGGCCGACTGGCGCTGACTCACGAGATCGACCGCGCGCGACGATCGGATGGACGCTTCGTCCTTGTCTTCGTCGACGTCGACGGACTAAAGATTGTGAACGACCGCGACGGTCATGCTGCGGGCGACCGCGTGTTGGAGGCCGTCGTCCGGGAGATCCGTATGCAGCTGCGCTCCTACGACCTGATCATCCGCTATGGCGGGGACGAGTTCGTGTGCGGTCTCAGCGGGACGGACATCGCAGAGACGGCGCGGCGATTCGACGCTATCGGCGTCGCCATCAAGGCGAATGCGGGAGTCGGCATTTCTGTGGGTCTGGCTGCGCTCGGAACTGGCGACACCCTCGACCAGCTGACGGAGCGAGCAGACGCCGCAATGCTCGAAGTCAAGGGAGAGCGACGCTAGGTCGCGTCCTCATTTCGAGGCCGCTTGCTCGTCCGCTGCATCGGGTTTCGGAGCTAGCAGACCCGGTTCAGCGCTCGATCGCGGGACGCGCGGGGAGCCGCCATCGCGGCATCCACGCCCGGAGGCAGCCACGTGTCTCGGGTGTCATGGGCGAATGTGGGGAAGGCAGTCGGCGGGCGCCCGGTCATCCGCTCGACATCGTCGGTGATCCCCGCGGCCAGACCCAGCCTGGCGGCTGTGTAGATGCCGAGCATCACGCCGACCATTGCCCGGGACACTCCCCGACGACGAAGACGGTGCCAGAACGCAAGAAGGCCGGGATCGGCGTAGCGGATCGGACGGCCGAGCTCGGCGGTCAGGATGCCCGCGATCTCGTCGTACGTGAGTGCGGTCGGCCCGGTCGGGGTGTACGCCGTGCCCTCGTGACCATCCTCGACGAGCGCCCGGGCGGCCACCGCTGCCACGTCCCGCGCGTCGACATGCACCGTCCGCGAGCCGCGCCCGGCGGGTACCCAGATCTCGTCGAGGTTGTGGATCTCGGGGGCATGGGTCGTCGAGAGGTTCTGCATGAAGTACGCCGCGCGCACGAACGTCCACGTCAGTCCGGACGTCCGCAGGCGCTCTTCGATCTTGTGATTTGGCACGAGGCGGTTGCGCTGGGCGCCCTCCATGGAGAGAAACACGACGTGGCGCACGCCTCGTGCGGCGGCAGCCTCGAGGGCCGGCACGATGACGCCGTCCACGTCGGAGATCGCAGGCGGACGGAGCAGGAACATCCGCTTCACCCCGTCGAACGCGCCATATGTCGCCGGATCCCCGAAATCGAATGGCACGACCTCGACCTCGGGGCCGAACTCCGACTGAGCCTTGGCGACGTCCCACGCCGCCACGCGCACTGGCGCGTCGAGGCGCAGCAAATCACGGACGAGTGGCGTCCCGACATTGCCGTCGGCCTGCCAGTTCAGCCTGGTGCCGCCGGCCTCGCCGTCCGAGAGGCGCATCGGCGCGGTCGCATCCACGGCGCTTCCGGGGGCCTGACCGTGGGCCTTGATCGCGGCCAGACGTACGACGGGGGTGTCAGTCGGGCAAGGATACCGACGGCGGGGCCATGCCCGCTGTCCCCGGCGCTG
>JBKKCW010000321.1:0-2669 GCA_046712485.1 Candidatus Limnocylindrales bacterium | reverse complement strand
GGCGAGCCCTGCGAAGCCCCCGAAGTAGTGGAAGCGGTGGGTCCGCTCAACCGGATCGTCCGACAACATCGAGAGCAGGATGAAGGCGAGCGACGGCAGGATCGTGAGAGCTCCGAGCAACCAGCCGACGATGCGGAAAGCCCGCATCCGACCTCGGGGCGAAGGCGGCGTGTACTCCGATCCCATCTCCAGACCCTCCCTCGAGAGATCAGCCGGCGGTGACCGGCACACGACCCGCCACGGTGGTGCCGCTGCCGGGCGCCGATCGGATCTCGAGAGAGCCTCCCACGGCGGCCAGCCTGTCGGCCATGCCCTGCAGGCCGGAGCCGGTGGCGACCTCGTTCGGATCGAAGCCTCGACCCTCGTCCACGACCTCGAACGCGAGGCTGCCGTTCGACTGTGAGAGACGGATCACGGTGCGATCCGCGTCGGCGTACTTGGCGACATTCTGGAGCGCCTCGAGCGCACAGAAGTAGACGGTGGCCTCGACATCGGCAGCGTACCGGCCCACGGTGCCGGCCTCCACGCTGACGCGCATGGAAGCCTTGCGCGACTGGGCCTCGAGGGCGGCGACCAGGCCACGATCCGCGAGCAGCGGTGGGTAGATACCGCGGGCGAGATCCCTCAGGTCTTCGAGCGCGGATTGGGTCTCGGCCTCGATCTGGCCGAGGATCTCCGCGGCCTTCGCGGGATCGCGCTCCGTCAGCTGCCGGGCGAGGCGAGCCTTGACGGCGAGGGCCACGAGCTGCTGCTGGGCGCCGTCGTGGATGTTGCGCTCCAGCCGCCGCCGCTCCTCGTCCTGTGCCGCCACCAGCCGCTGACGCGAGGCCCGCACGTCCTCGACCAGCAGCACGTTCCGCAGGACCAGTCCCGCCTGCGCCGCGAGATCCTGGACGAGGCGCTCCTTGGCCGGACTCATGGGGTCGGAAGCGGGCATCCGGACAGAGAACGCACCGAGCAGCTCACCTCGATCGCGGACCTCCGTCACCGCTTCGCCGGCGACTTCGAGCAGGCCGGGACGGGTCGTGATGGCGCTCGCTGGTCCTGCTCCGGCCGGCCAGGCCGCCGCGGCTCGGAACTCGTAGCCGACCAAGAGCCAGATCCGCGCGACATCTGCTCCCGTCCCCTCCGCGAGGACCTGCGCCATCCTCGGAAGGACATCCTCGGTCGCGTACGAGGTCCCTACACGCTCGGAGAACTCGGTGAGCACCTCGTACGGAGTGGCGCGCCTGCCGTACACGATCCGGTTCGCGACGTGCGCGAGCCGTGCCCGGGCAGGTTGGAACCCTACGGCGACGACGACCGCCGCAACCATCGTCAGGAAGGGGCTATCGCGACCGACGACCGTACCGACTCCCACCACGACGAGGACGTATACGGCGGAGCCGACCGCCACGAGGAGGCCATACAGCACCGTCTTTCGGACGACCACGTCGAGGTCGTAGAGGTGGTATCGGAGTACGGCGATCCCCGCCGCGGCCGGGAGGGACAGGAAGGCCGGGGCGATGAGGGCGACGTCCAGCAGCACGTTCTCGATCCCGAACGCATAGAGGATCTCGCTGACCGTCATCGCCGCGATCAGGAACACGACCGCCAGCGCGAACCACTTGATCTGTTGGCGCTCGAGGCCGCGGGAGCGGCGGAACCGCAGGACGAGCGACGTCACCGCGGCGGCGAGGATCCCGATGAACGACCAGAAGAAGAAGGCCTCGGCCAGATCCGAGAGCTCGGAGAGAGCCGGCACGAAGGCCGGGTTAGGGATCCGCACATGGTCGGCTGAGGCGACCAGCACCGGTGAGCCGAGCACGAATCCGACGAACACGAACGCGATCGCCGCTACGAGCAGCCACAGGACCGGACGCCATCGGCGCGACGGCAGCGCCCCGTTCGGGAACAGCAAAGGCAGCAGGACGAGCGTCGGGGCGATGCCGAAGATCCACGCCGCCTCGCCGACCATCGCGGCGGCGGTGACGCCGAACCCGTCACGGATCCCGCGGTCGTAGAGGTACGTCGCCAGCTCCCCACACACGAATCCGGCACCGGCCGCGAGGCTCACCCAGAGGAACAGGATCCCGATCCGGTTGCGGAGGTCACGGCTAGCGATCAGTGCCCCCACGACGCCGAAGGCGCCGAACGCCACGACGAACGCGACGTCGTCGATCACGCCGGTCTCGTTCAGGGCGGAGAGCCACAGCCCGGCGACGGCGGCGGCGGCGAAGACACCCAGCACGACCCACGGCCAGCGAGCGGGCCGTGGCGTCGTGGTCGCGGCGTTCACGCTCCATCACCCACGATCCGGAAGACCTCCACGGGCTCCTCGCGCCCCTTGACGAGGCGGGGGCCGATCGGCTCGGCGGGGACCGAGGGAGCCGCCGAGACGGTCGAGGCGGCGGCGACGACCTCGCCTCCTTCGGCCTCGGACTGCAGGCGCTGCGCGACGTTGACCGCGTCCCCGATCACCGTGTACTCGAGACGCCCACCGCCACCGATGGCGCCGGCCATGACGACGCCGGTGTTCAACCCGATGCCCACGTGGAGTGCGTCGACCGAGTCGGTCCCCCATCCCATCGAGTTGAGCTCGCGCTGGCGATCCTGCATCGCGAGCGCGCACTGGAGAGCTCGCTCCGGATGGTCGGTCGACGGCTCCGGCGCGCCGAACACCGCCATCA
>JBKKCW010000320.1:0-3406 GCA_046712485.1 Candidatus Limnocylindrales bacterium | reverse complement strand
ACCTCCGGGGTTGAGGCGACCGCGTCGAGCGTCCAGGCAAGGAGGGGCCGGCCGGCCACGACCACGGCCAGCTTGTCCGTGCCGTCCATTCGAGCCGCATGGCCAGCCGCCACGACGACGACGTCTGCGCCCGAGCGCAGGACGGTCCTGGTGTCGCCGCTCGCGCTCGCGCTCGCCGGAGCCTGGCTGCTCAATCGAGTCGAGGCTGGGCGAAGATCATCCGGCCAGCGACCGTCTGCAGCACGCGGGTAACCGCGACATCCAGGTCGCGATCGATGTGCCGGGCGCCGCCTTCGACAACGATCATCGTGCCATCGTCGAGGAAGCCAACCCCCTGACCGGCCTCCTTGCCCTCCTGGATCACGCGAACCCGGATCTCCTCGCCTGGGAGCACGGCCGGTTTGACGGCGTTTGCAAGCGAATTGATGTTCATGACCCGGACGCCCTGCAACTCGGCGACGCGGTTCAGGTTGAAGTCGTTGGTCAGGATCACCCGGCTGCGTGCGCGCGCAAGCGCCACAAGCTTCGCGTCGACCTCCGTGATGTCGGGGACGTCGTCCTCCACGATCTCCACCGGCGTCCCAGGCTCCTTCTGCATCCGGTTGAGGATGTCGAGGCCGCGACGTCCACGGTTGCGGCGGAGGGCGTCGGAGCTGTCGGCGATGTGCTGGAGCTCGTCGAGGACGAACCGGGGAATCACCAACGTGCCGTAGATGAACCCGGATTCGACGATCTCGGCGATCCGCCCGTCGATGATCGCGCTGGTGTCCACGACGATCCGCGGCTCGCCCCGGGACGTGCCGCCCGAGTCCGCACTCGACTGCCGGCGAATGAAGCCGACCGCCTCCGCCGCCAGCAACAGGTCGCGACGCTTGGCCACCGTCAGGCCGACCATGCCCAGACCAAGAAAGACGGACACGCCGAGCGGCAGCCACGTCCCGAACGGCGGATCCAGTTGCGAGAGCGGCAGACCGAGCAGCAGCCCCATGAGGAGCCCCAGAAGCAGGCCGATGACGGCGGTCACGAACTCTGCCGTCGACAGGGCTTCGACCTGCCGGATGAGCCAGCCAGCCGGTACGACGCTCAAATAGGGTAGCACCGCGAATCCGACGATGATCCAGGCGACCACCCAGGCCGCGAGGAGGGCGCCGCCGAAATCGACATCACGGAACATGCCGTCACCGGACGCGGCGGAGGCGAGCCCAACAACGCTCCCGAGCGCGGCCCCAAGGAGACGGATGTAACGGATCAAGAATGTCCTCGGCGACGGCCGGTAGTCCCGGATCGCGAACGATCCGCCGGGCGGTCAGCCTAGCATCGCGGGGACGGCCCCGCCACGAAGATCGACGCGCTCCTCGAGCGCGGCTGTGATGGCCTCGGCCAAGGTTTCGACCGCTCGTAGCTCGAGGCCGTCGACCGGCCCGACGCTGGCACCCGGCGATGGGCGCGGCACGATCGCGCGTCCGAACCCGAGTCGGGCCGCTTCACGCAGCCGTCGTTCGAGCCCAACGACGCCGCGGAGCTCCCCGAGCAGGCCCACCTCTCCGATTGCCACGGAGCCTGGGGCGATTGCCCGGTCTCGCAACGAGGAGGCCAGGGCGAGCGCAACGGGCAGATCGAGTCCGGGCTCCATCACCGACAGCCCGCCGGCGAGGTTGGCGTACACGTCGTGGCCCCCCAGCGCGATCCCGGCCCGACGGGCCAGGACCGCGATCAGCAGGCTCACGCGGTTCGGATCGAGCCCGCTGGCCTTCCTGGTGGGGGTGCCATAGCCGGTGGGGCTGACAAGTGCCTGAACCTCGACGAGGATGGGGCGGCTCCCCTCCATGGTCGGCGCGACGATGCTCCCAGGCGCCGAGCCCCGGTGGACGGCGAGGAACGCGCGTGACGGGTCGGCGACCTCCAACAACCCGCCGTCGTTCATCTCGAACACGCCGATCTCGTCGGTCGAGCCGAAGCGGTTCTTCGTTGCGCGGAGGAGTCGCATGGCGGCGTGGCGTTCGCCTTCCAGGCCGACCACCGCATCGACGAGGTGCTCGAGCGTCTTGGGTCCGGCGATCGAGCCGTCCTTCGTTACGTGACCGACCAGGATGACCGCGATGCCGTCACCCTTCGCCAGATCCATCAACCGTAGGGCTGACTCGCGAACCTGGCCGACGCTGCCGGCCGCCCCGTCGAGCTCGTCGACGGTCGCGGTCTGGATCGAATCGACGATGACGAGGGCAGGACGCGTCGTCCGGGCAGCCTCCGCGATCCGGGCGACGTCGTGTTCGGCCAGGACCTGGATCCGTTCACCCGACGCGCCGGCCATGACGCCCAGCCGCGTGGCCCGCAGCCGGATCTGCCCCAGCGACTCCTCGCCCGACGCATAGAGCACGCCACCCGATCCGGCATCGGACCGGGCAAGGCCGGCGGCCGCCTGGAGCAGGAGCGTGGACTTGCCGATCCCGGGCTCGCCGCCCAGGAGGATCAGCGAGCCAGGCACCAGGCCGCCGCCGAGCACCCGGTCGAGCTCGCTGATGCCCAGACTCAGCCTGGGCAGGTCCGCCTCCGCGATGTCCGCCAGGCCGGAAGGCTGGGTGCCGGCCGGGACCCCGGCCGCGGCGGCTCGTTCCGCACGCGACGCGTCGCGGACGATCGTCTCAACCAGGCTGTTCCACTCACCGCAGTTACGACACTGGCCTTCCCACTTGAGGAACGCCTCCGCGCAGCGCTGGCAGATGAAGCGGCTCTGTGGCCGCGCCACGCCTCAGGTCGCCAGTCGGGCGGCGCGGCTCACGCTTCGACCGCGGCGAGCGGCTCGGCCAAGCGGATGTCCAGGCCAGCCTCGGGGTCCTTGTCGACGATGATCGTCGAGCCTGGCTCGTATTTGCCCAGCAGCAACTGTTCGGCGAGGACGTCCTCGATCATGTTCTGGATGACCCTGCGCAGCGGCCGCGCGCCGTAGGCGACGTCGTAACCGAGCTTGATGATGTGCTCCTTGGCCGCCTGCGTGACCTCGAGCTGCATCTGCTGCGCCCGCAACTGGTCGCGTACGCGCGCGAGCATCAGATCCACGATCTGGGCGATCTCCTCGACGGTCAGCGAGCGGAAGACGACCGTGGCATCGATCCGGTTGAGGAACTCCGGACGGAAGTTCTGCTTGAGCTCGGCGGCGACCTTCTCCTTCATCAGGTCGTGCGAGATCTCCGAGCGCGCCGCATCGGTCTCGCCCTGCACCCGGAAGCCGAGTGCCGAGTTGGTCTGGAGCTGCTTCGCCCCGAGGTTGGAGGTCATCACGATGATGCAGTTCCGGAAGTCGACCCGCCGACCCTTGGCATCGGACAGGTGCCCATCCTCGAGGATCTGGAGCAGGATGTTGAAGACCTCCGGATGGGCCTTCTCGACTTCGTCCAGGAGCACGACC
>JBKKCW010000319.1:0-5422 GCA_046712485.1 Candidatus Limnocylindrales bacterium | reverse complement strand
CTCGGCGCCTTGCGAACGACGGCATCGGGCACGCCGAGCGCGACGGCCATCTGGCGGACCTGGCTCTTGTACAGGTCGCCGATCGGATTGAACGCACAGGCCGAGTCGCCAAAGATTGTCGTATACCCGATCAGCGATTCTGTCTTGTTGCCGGTTCCCACGACGAGGCCGCCGACGATCACGGACCGGTCGTACAGGACCGCCATGCGCATGCGAGCGGCGAAGTTGCCGCGCCGCAGGCTGCTGGCCTCGCGACCCTCGGGACCTGCCGCCCCGCTCACCGAATCGGTGCCGAAATACCCGTCGACCATGGCAGTGATCTCGACAACCTCGCTCGAGCAACCGAGCGCCTGGACGACGGTCTCCGCATCGGCACGCGACGCCGGCGACGACGAGCGATACGGCATCAGCACCGCGTGCAGATTGATCGCGCCGATGGCCTCGGCCACCAGGTACGCGACGAGGGCCGAATCGATCCCGCCCGACAACCCGATCACGGTCCGCTCGAAGCCGGCCTGCCGAAGCTGGCCGCGGATGAACTCCCCGATCACCCGCCGCGCAACGTCTGTATCGATCGCGAGCTCCACCGGCAGCTCGAACGGTTCGGTCGGTGCGGTCATCCGTCCCCCGCGTCGGCGACCCGCAGCCGGCGAGGCTCGGCGGAGGATGCCGGCGGTGGTTCCGAGACGGCCTCCTCCTCGGGCGAGGAGGTCAAATCGGGGGCCATGTCGGCGCGCTCGGCGACGATCCGACCGAGCTCACGGACCTGCAGCTCCGGACGTTCGTCGCGGAGGAGCGGGAGCACGATCCGCTCGCGCCGGATGTCCGCGAGCGAGATGTCGACGGTGAACAGCCCCTCGTCGTACAGCGGCGCGCCGAACAACAGCTCGCCGGTCGGGGCGATCACCTCCGAGCCGCCCCAGAACGAGATCGATTCCTCGACCCCGACCCGGTTGCAGAAGACGACGAACGACGTCGTGAGCTGGGCATACGTCCGCATCAAGATTCGCCAAGAGGTCGCGGTTCCCAGACCGACCTCGTTGGTTGCCGCGAGGTCGCGACCGGGCGACGACGACACGTTGACCAGGATCTGCGCCCCGTCCAGCGCCAGGATCTGCGGGACGGCGAGATGCCAGAAGTCCTCGCAGATGCCGATGCCGATCCCTGCCCCGAGTCTCGAGGGCACGGCCCGCAGGCCATCCCCGGCCGCGAAGAACCGCCGCTCGTCGAACAGGCCGTAGGTCGGCAGGAACAGCTTGCGGTGCACGTGACGGAGCTCCCCGTCCTCGAACAGCCCGGCCGAGATGAACAGGCGGTGATCGCTCGACTCCTCGACGAACGAGACGACCGCGGACAACCCCGTGGTGGCCGCGGCAAGTCGGTCCAGGCGGGGGTCGTCGAGGCGCATCGCGACCTCGCCGGCCAGGTCCTGCAGGAGATAGCCGGTCAGGCCGAGCTCTGGGAAGACCACCAGACCGGCGCCCTGCTCACGCGCGTCGGCGAGCAGGTCGAGGTGGTACTCGAGGTTCTGGTCGAGCGCACCAAGCTGGGGGGCGATCTGGGCGAGCGCGATTCGCACGGGCTGCACGCTCCCGAGGATACGCGAACCGTCGATCTCGGCCGATGCTAGGCTTCCGCGCACATGACCCGATCTCCGAGCTTGCGGCGGTCGGCCACCCTGCTCCTGGTCGCGGCGCTGATCGGTCAGGCGTGCGGCGAACCGAGTCGGCCGAGCGCCACCGGCACGGCGCCGAGCACCCCGCCCATCTCCGCAGCCCCGAGCAGGGGCATCTTCGAGCCGATGGTCTGGCCGGAGGATGGCGACGCTCCCTGTGACCAGGTTCAGCCGCCGGATCCGTCGCACGCTCCGTACGCCGGCCTGATCCGCCAGATCAGCGCCGTGGACGCGACAAGCGTTGCGTTCGAGCTCTGCCAGCCCGATGTCGCGTTCCCGACGCGCTTGGCCATGACCCCCTTCGTGATCAACGACACCGCCTGGCTCGAGACCCATGTCCAGCCAAAAGGCGACGGGGAGCAGTCGATCGTGGGCGCGGTCAACGGCACCGGGCCGTACCGGCTGGAGACCTGGAACCGCGGCTCGGACGTCAGCTTCGCACGCTACGAGGGGTACTGGGGTACGACCGCCCGCAACGAGCGGCTCATCCTCCGCTGGCACGACGACGTGCGGGGCCGCACGGACGAGCTGCGATCCGGAAGCGTGGATGGGGCCGACGATCTCGGGCGACACGGCATCGATGCGGCAGCAAGCGACACCGAGCTCGAGGCCGTCCCGCGAACCGGGCTCAACACGTTCTACGTCGGGTTCAACAACGCGTTCGCGCCGTTCGACAAGGTCAAGGTCCGTCTCGCGATCGCCCTCGGCCTGGACCGCGAGCGGATCGTGGAGCGGCTCTATCCGCCGGGCTCAGAGGTCGCTTCGCACTTCTCGCCCTGCGCCATCCCGTTCGGGTGCGCCGGCGACCCGTGGCACGGCTTCAACCCGGCAGCGGGCCGCCAGCTGCTCGCGGAGGCCGGTTACCCTGATGGCTTCACGACCACGATCCAGTACCGTGACGTCGACCGCCCATACCTGCCCGAACCGACGGCGGTGGCCACGGAGATCCAGGCGCAGCTCCTCGCCAATCTCGGCATCACCGCGGCGCTCCTGGTCCTGCCCGAGGACACCTTCCTCGCCATGGTGGACGAGGGTCGAGCGGACGGGATTCACCTGCTCGGGCGAAGCGCGTCGGTCGCAGACGTGTCGAGCCTCCTCGACCCGCACTTTGGCGCCGGCGCGTCCAGGGAGTTCGGCAACCCGATCGAGGCACTCGTGGCCGCCCTCACGACCGGCGCCGCGACGGTAGACGAGACCGCCCGATCGAGCGCCTACGCTGAGGCGAACGACGCCATCCGGTCCGGTGTACCGATGATCCCGATCGCCCACGCCGGCTCCCTCCCGGTGTTTCGCAGGGACGTCGAGCCAGCCGTCGTATCGCCCGTCCGCACCGAGCGGTTTGCCGCCATGACACCAGGCGATCGTCGCCAGTTCGTCTGGCTGGCCGCGGACGAGCCCGAGGGTCTGTACTGCGCCGACGAGACGGCTCCGGTCGCTCACCTCGCGTGTGCGCAGACGCAGGAGGGCCTCCTGGCGTTCGAACCCGGCAGCGCGTCCGTCGGACCCGCCCTGGCTACCGCCTGCGAGCCCGTTCCGGAGCTCACGATCTGGACGTGCAAGCTGCGGTCAGGAGTCGCCTTCCATGACGGGACGCTGCTCGACGCCAACGACGTCGTGCTGTCGTTCGCGGCTCAATGGGACGCCGAGCACCCACTCCATGCCGGTCGAACCGGTGAGTTCCGGCCGTTCGTCGAGACGTTCGGTGGCTTCCTGAACCCGCCGGGTTGATTCTGCGGCCGCGGAGGCGCCGCTCAGCCGTCGGGGCCGCACAACCGACGGATCGACCCGCGAACGACCCAGACAAGCGGGGACTAGCAGTGCTCAGCGCCTGATGCTAGGCTTCCTCGACTGCCCCCCGCGAACGCCGGACAAGGGAGCACTGAGTGTCCGGCCGAGGGGCGCATGAGGAGGAAAGTATGCACCGATCACCGAAGTGGTCGCCGCTCGCGGCTCTTGCCGTGACAATGGCGCTCGTCTTCGCGGCCTGCGGCGGCACGACGTCGTCGGCATCTCCGGCCGCGAGCGAGGCGCCGGCCTCGGAGGCGCCGTCGGCTGAGGCCACCCCGGCCGCGCCGTACGAGGCATTGGTCTACCCGGAGGACGGCTCGTCCGCCTGCGGCACCGAGGGATACACGGGCCAGATCGGTTCGATCAAGGCCCTCGACGCCGGGACGGTCGAGTTCACGCTCTGCAACCCCGACGCGGCGTTCCTCGCCAAGATCGCGTTCAGCGTCTTTGGTATTCAGGATGCCGACTATCTCGAAGCCCATGCGGCCGACGGCTCCTATCTCGATGAGCCGAACGGCACCGGGCCGTACACCCTGACCGAGTGGAGCAAGGGCAACCGGATGGTCTTCAGCGCGTTCCCCGACTACTGGGGTGAGGCCGCCAAGACCCCGAACCTCGAGCTTCGCTGGAGCGACGAGGCGGCACAGCGGCTCCTCGAGCTGCAGTCCGGCAACGTCGACGGGATCGACAACCCGGGACCCGACGACATCGCCACGATCCAGGGCGACAGCAGCCTACAGTTCGCGGCGCGCCCCGGGTTGAACACGATGTATCTCGGTTTCAACAACACGATCGAGCCGTGGGATGACGTCAAGGTCCGCCAGGCGATCGCCATGGGCATCGACCGGGAGCGGCTCGTCGAGAACTTCTACCCCGAGGGCTCGACCGTCGCCAACTACTTCACGCCGTGCGAGATCGAGTTCGCCTGCGAAGGCGACGACTACTACGAGTTCGATCCGACAGCCGCCAAGGCGCTCCTCGCCGAGGCCGGCTTCCCCGACGGGTTCGAGACGTCCATCCAGTTCCGCGCGGCCGTCCGCGGCTACCTGCCCGACCCGCCGGTCATCGCGACCGAGATCCAATCGCAGCTCGAGGAGAACCTCGGGATCACCGCGACGCTGGATCTCCAGGAGTCGGGTGCGTTCCTCGATGCCAATGCCGCGGGCACGCTCGACGGCATCTTTATCCTCGGCTGGGGCGCGGACTATCCCGACCCGTCGAACTTCCTCGACTACCACTTTGGCTCGGGCTCGGGCATCAAGTTCGGTGAGCCCTTCCCGGATATCGTGGCGGCCCTCAACGAGGGCCTGCAGACTGCGGATCCCGCGGCGCGCACCGCGGCCTACACGACCGCAAACAACCTGATCAAGGAGCACGTGCCGGCGGTCATCGTGGCCCACGGCGCGTCGGGTGCCGCCTACAAGGCGGACATCGAAGGGGCGTACGCGTCGGTCTTCGGCGCGGAGGTCTTCGCGACCATGACTGCCGGTGATCGCGACACGCTCGTGTTCATGCAGAATGCCGAGCCCCTCAGCCTCTACTGCGGCGACGAGACGGACGGCGAGACCCTGCGTGCCTGCGAGCAGGTCAGCGAGTCCCTGTACCGATACGAGGTTGGCGGCGCCGCCGCCATCCCATCGCTTGCCACCGAGTGCACGGCAAACGACAACTCGACGGTCTGGACATGCACGCTGCAGTCCGGTGTCAAGTTCCACGATGGAGCCGACCTCGACGCCAACGACGTCGTCGTCAGCTACGCCGCGCAGTGGGATGCCGCGCATCCGCTGCACAAGGGCCGCAGCGGTGCCTTCGAGTACTGGCCGGGCCTGTGGGGTGGCTACCTCAATCCACCGGCGTCGTAGGCCGGATCCTTCGCGATCGTCATTCGAGGGGCGCCGCAGGCCCCGCGCCCCACGCCGCCACCCGCAGTGTCAGAGGGGCAAGACGGGCGGAGATCAG
>JBKKCW010000318.1:0-6226 GCA_046712485.1 Candidatus Limnocylindrales bacterium | reverse complement strand
CCACTGTCGCGCCTGCGGCACGGCCGCGCGCGGCTGGACCTGGACCTGCTGGTGGTGTCGCGAGGACGTCCGCTCGACGCCGTCCGCAGCCCTGGCGATGCTGGCCCGGATGTCCGCGCCGCCGACGTCGACGCCGGCACGCCAATCGAAACCCGACGCGGACCCAGTGCCGACGGGTCATGAACTGGCTCCGCGGCGGCCTCGGCTCAAGGTGGTGCCAAGGCTCGAGCCCATCGAGCGAAGCCCCGCCCCACCGCTTGCGCCTCGCTCCCGACCGACCGAGCCGGCTGCCCTCCCCGGGCACCAACCGGAGCTCAGCGCGCGCGAAACCGCGTCGCGGGGCATCCAGCCCGCGCAGCTCGCTGATCACCCGCCCCCGCCGTTCTCGGCACACCAGCCCGTGCCGCAGTCCGGCGTGCTGGCCTCGGCGATCTATGTGACAGGCAAGAGCCGCCTCGAATCCGGCCGTCGGTATTCGATCGCCGCGGTGGGCGATCGGCTCCAGATCCTGGGACCCATCGAGGCGACCCCATCACGCGTTGCTCTCGAGCGGCCGCTGGCAACCATCGCCGCACACGCGGTCGAGGGTCGATTTGTGATCAGCGATCCCCGAGGCTCGGCCCTTGCGTTCATGTCGGTTGCCGGCGCGACGGCCGAGCAACTCGCCGGCATGGTCATGCGCGCCGCTCGAAACGAGAACGTTTCATGACAGACCACCGCGAATCGACCAGCCTCGGCCGGAAGCTTGCGGCGCACGCGAGCCCTGAGATCGTGGCCCTGACCCTGACGATCCCCGTTGTCCTCGTCGCCCTGCTGGTGCTGCGAGAGGTCCTCGGCTGACCCAGGTTCAGGCGCGGGCGAGCCAACCGGCGCCGAGCCGGAGAACCTGGCGGGGACGGGTCTCGTACTTCCTGGAGCTGTCGACCGTGTCCACGACAAGGTCGGCGCGCTCGTAGACCCGCGCCCAGTCGATCGCCGCGTGGGCGGTCACCGCGACGATCACGTCGGCCCAGGCGAGGAGCTCGTCGAGACCGGTGCTCTCACGTGTCACCCGGCTCGCATCCCGGAACATCGCCACGTGCGGGTCGTGGAAGCGAACATCCGCGCCGCGTTCGGCGACCCCGGCCAACACGTCGGCCGCCGGGGAATTGCGGGCGTCGTGGATATTGGGCTTGAAGGCCACGCCGAGGATGCCGACCTTGGCGTTCTTGAGTGCCAGGCTCCGGTCGTTGAGGGCTTCGGCCACAAGGTCCACGACGTGTCGCGGCATGGCGTAGTTGATGTCGGCGGCGGTCTCGATGAACCGATCGATGAAGTCGAATTCCCGCGCCCGCCACGCGAGGTAGTACGGATCGACGGGGATGCAATGTCCCCCGACGCCCGGACCAGGCGTGAACTTCATGAACCCGAACGGCTTGGTCGCCGCCGCATCGATGACCTCCCAAACATCGAGGTCCATCCGTTCGCAGAGCAACGCCAGCTGATTGACAAACGCGATGTTGATGTTGCGAAAGACGTTCTCCAACAGCTTCGCCAGCTCGGCCGCATCTGGCGAGCTCAGCTCCACGACCTGGTCGTTGATGTTCGCGAGCAGCGCCGCCGCGCGACGGGTTCCCTCCCCGGTGGTCGCGCCGACGAGCCGGGGCACGGACTTGGTGGCACTGGCCGGGTCACCCGGATTGACCCGCTCGGGGGCATAGGCAAGGTCAAAGTCAACGCCTGCCGTGAGCCCGCTCTCCTCGAGGACCTCGCGGAACTGGCCGGTCGTCGTCCCCGGGAACGTTGTGGACTGAAGAATGACAAGCTGCCCGGGGCGCAAGTGCGTCTTGATGAACTTCGCCGCGCTGAGCACCGGCGCCAGATCAGGATCCTTGGTCGGGGTGATCGGCGTCGGAACGCACACGAAAATGGCGTCCGCTTCGGCGGCCCGCGCATCGTCGAGGCCCACCACCCGCAGCCCGGCGTCGAGCGCGGCGGAGAGCCGCGCATCGGAGATGTCGTCGATCGGCGACGTTCGGGCGTTCAGCTCCGCGACGCGCCCGGCAAATGCGTCGATCCCCTCGACCTGGAGGCCGGCTTCGACGAAGGAGATGGCCAAGGGAAGGCCGGTATAGCCGAGTCCGATGACGGCCACGCAACGATCACGAGTCATGAGTCCTCCGGGCTGCGGCGAGCGAACGCTGCCGCCACCTGGATCCTACTCAACCGGCCACGGTCGCCACATTAGCCCGATCGTTCTCCTCGATCTTGAAGACGATCGCATCGCGCCCACGGGCCGGCGCCTCGGCGACTCGCGGTTCGACGGTCTGGCGGACGTACTCGAGCAATGCCAAACGAAGCTCGTCTTCCCGCCCCCCGGTCGCCATCGCGAGCAAGCGCCGGATGTCGTCCCGGAGCGCGGCCGGCGGTAGTTCGGCGGCCGCCTTCAGCACCTTCGGAACCGACGTCGGTTCGACGTGCTCGGCGTCGTAGAAGAGCTCCTCGTGGAGCTTCTCGCCCGGTCGAATGCCGACGATGTCCATGGGCTGGATGTCCGGGTCTCGACCGGCGAGGCGCACGAGATCGCGAGCGAGATCAACGATCCTGATGGGGTCGCCCATGTCGAGCACGAAGAGGTCACCGCTCGTTCCCAGTGCCGCGGCGTCGAGGATCAACCACGACGCTTCGGGGATGGTCATGAAATACCGCGTCATCTCCGGGTGGGTGATCGAGAGCGGCTCGCTCTTCTCGAGCTGATCCTGGAAGATCGGCACCACGCTGCCCGTCGATCCGAGCACGTTGCCAAATCGGACGGAGACGTAGGCCTTGCCGGTCCGGCGCGCCGCGTCCGCGACGAGCATCTCGGCGACCCGCTTGCTCGCGCCCATGACGTTGGTCGGCCGAACGGCCTTGTCCGTCGAGACCAGCACGAATCGTTCGACGCCCGCGGCCGCTGCCGCATCGAGCACGGCGGCCGTGCCGCCGATGTTGACGTGAACCGCGTCGGAGGGATGCTCTTCCATCATCGGCACGTGCTTGTAGGCGGCCGCATGGAAGATGACGTCCGGCGCCTCGGTGGCGATCAGGCGATCCATAGCCGCCCGGCTCGCGACATTCGCGAGATGCGCTCGCACTTCGCCCTGACCCTGGCCTCGCGCGCGGCGGGCCCCCAGGTCGCGCTGGACGAGATAGAGGGAACTCTCGGCACGATCGACGAGGACGAGCCGGCGCGGACCGACCGAGAAGACCTGGCGCGCGAGCTCCGATCCGATGGAGCCACCAGCACCGGTGATGACCACGGTCTTGTCACGGAGCGTCTCGTAGACGGCGACAGAGTGCGTGTTGCCGGTCGGGCGGCGGAGCAGGTCCGCGACCTGGACGCGTCGAACCCGGTATGCGTCCAGCGTCCCATCCAGCAGGTCGTTCATCGACGGCACCGTGCGAACTTCCAGACCCAGGGCAAGCGCCGCGTCCACCACCTGACGGATCTGGCTTCCCGGCGCGCTCGGCATGGTGATCAGGACTGCCTGAGCACCCGTCGCCTCGACTGCCTTCGGCAGGTCATGGAGTCCACCATAGACCCGCAGGTTGACGATCAGGCCACCAGCCAGGTTCGGGTCGTCGTCGAGGAAGCCAACGGGGACAACCCCCGCCTCAGGCTTGCGCTGCGCGGACTTGACCATCATCACGCCCGTACGGCCGGCACCGTAAAACAGCGTCCGCCGACGATCGACGAGGGCGATGGGGCCCGATCTCGGCATCCACTCGGATGTAGCGCGAATGCCGAACCTCGTGGCGCCGAGGGCCGCGACCGTCAACAGCATCTCGCCGACCCAGAACGACCGGGGGAAGTCCGTGGTGAGGCCACCGCCGGTCAGGAATGCCAGCGCGTACACGGCCGCGAACGCGATCGCGGATCCGACGAGGACCGCAGCCACGATGCGGGCAAGGTCGGTCACGCTGGCAAATAGCCAGCCGCGGCTGTACAGGCCGAAGCGAATGTTCGCGGCAAGGCGGGCTGCCAGAAGGATCGAGAGGATGGGCACGTACGGAGCGATGCGCTCGACCGACAACAGGCTGTCGTAGCGGAACGACAGGGCGATGTACGCCGCGGCGACGATGGCGAGCAAGTCGATCGCCAGTAGATGGCGACCGCGCACCCGAGCGGCAAGCTTCGCAACCAATGGGCGGTTTAGCCGCAGGTGATCGGCTATTGGGAAGATATGCGCGTCACCACGCACAGCGGGCAGCGAGGTCGGAAGGACCTGCGGGCGTGCGAGTCGGCGTACTGTCAACTAAACCCCCTACTCCGAGGCGCCGGGGCATACCGGCCCCCCGGATCCGATCTCCGAATGAAGCGCTCCGCCCGTCGCCAAGGACTGGCGCGACGGCCAAAGCGTGAGGCGATCGGACTCGAGACCCGGGCTTGAAAATTGATGAAGCAACCCGATGAATTGCGCCCTACCCGGGGCCGGTAGCGTAGCCGAAACGGTGTGGCCCGACTAGTACTTCCGAGGCCCGAAGGCCATTGACAGTTGCGGCCGCGCACCATATGGCTAAATCCCACTCGCCCTTGAAGGTGGCTGCCCCGGACCTGCACAATGCCATCCCACGAGTGCAGGACCGTCGTCCCGCAACCCGTCAGTCCATTACAGATGTCTGACGCCGTACGTTTGTCTAACGCCGGCAGCGGCAGATCGTTACGGGCGGCGTCGCGACTCCACGACGGCCACGAGGGTCTCGGCCACGTAGGCGACGTCGTCATCCGGCAGGATCGGCGAAAACGGCAACGCCAGCGTGGATGCGGCCACCCGCTCGGTCACCGGGAAGTCCCCTTCCTTGTGGCCGAGCAGGTCGCGATAGAGCGGCTGCAGGTGGAGCGGCGAGAAGTATGGACGGCTCGCAACGCCCCGCATCTCGAGCGCCTCGATGACGGCATCGCGATCAATTCCCGGATCGAGTCGAACCACGTACACGAACCAGTCGACCGTCTCTCCTGGGCCCGCCGCCGGGAGGCGGATCCAGTCGCGCGACCCGAGGGCCGCCTCGTACGCCGCGACGACCCTGGCCCGGCCCGCGGCCAGCTCGCCGAGGCGCTCGAGCTGGGCGAGCCCGACCGCCGCAGACAGCTCATCGAGCCGATAGTTGTACCCGAGCTGGATATGCCGCAACCACGTTCCGTCCTCGTCGCGGCCCTGGTTGCGCAGGCTGCGGAACGTGGAGGCGAGCGCTGGGTCGTCCGTGACCACAACGCCGCCTTCGCCGGTCGTTATCTGCTTGTTCGGGTAGAACGCGAAGACGGAAGCCGCGCCAAACGATCCGAGGTGCCGCGCCGCGACGCTCGATCCGAGGCCTTCGCAGGAATCCTCGATCAAGTTCCATCGCCGGTCTTCGGCAATCGCCGCAATCTCCTCGATCCGGCATGGACGACCGAAGACGTGCACCGGCAGCACACCTCGTGTCCGTGGCCCTGCCGCGGCGTCAATCAGCCCCGGATCCAGCCCAAGTGCCTCCTCCTCAATATCGACGAAGCGCGGCCGTGCGCCCTCGTAGAGCAGGCAGTTCGCCGACGCCACGAAGCTGAATGGGGTGGTGATGACCTCGTCGCCTGGACCGATACCTAGGGCCCGGACGACCATGTGAAGGCCGGCCGTCCCGCTGCTGCACGCTACCCCGAACTGCCGCCCGACCAGTCG
Organism: Candidatus Limnocylindrales bacterium; assembly: GCA_046712485.1. Classification (GTDB taxonomy): domain Bacteria; phylum Chloroflexota; class Limnocylindria; order Limnocylindrales; family CSP1-4; genus SPCO01. Next base: position 551 of record JBKKCW010000318.1, on the reverse strand, counting down.
CGCAACCTCGTCCTCGAAGGCCCGGGCGTACGGCCCGAGCGCCAGGACGCCGCTGGATAGGACCTCCAGAACGAGTTCCCGTTCGCGGTCGCCAAGCCACGGGCTCGCCAAGGGGACGCGGCGCACGGCGCGGTCTGTCATCGCTTGCGCACCCTCAAGCTATCCGGCTGCCCATCGCGTGCCATCCTCGCACGGGCCGCGTGATCGCGGTTAGGAGACTCGTCTCGGCTATAGTGTCGCCTCGTCGGGTGGCCCGCGGCGCACTAACGCCGCTCGGCAACTCGCGATCGGTGGGAGCCAACATCGTGCACGTACGTCGGCAACTCGGCATCGTCCTGGCGCGTCTGCCCCTGCTCATCAGCAGCGTGGCTATTGCCGCGGCGAGTGCGTACTTCCTGTCGAGCCTGCAGCCAAAGGTCTTCGAGGCGAGCGCGACGCTGATCGTCGGACAGTCGTTGTCGGCAGTCAATCCTGATTACAACCAGCTGCTCGTATCGCAACGCCTGTCGGAAACCTACGCGACGGTCGCCACGACACGCCCAGTCATGGCC
>JBKKCW010000317.1:0-3383 GCA_046712485.1 Candidatus Limnocylindrales bacterium | reverse complement strand
CGAGAAAGGAGGCCCAACCATGCGGGTCTTTGTTGCCGGCGCCCCCGGCGCCGTTGGGCGGCGGCTTGTGCCGTTGCTCGTGGCACGCGGTCACCAGGTCACCGGGACGACAACGAGCAATAAGTCGAAGAACGCCATCCTGGCCATGGGCGCGGAGCCGGTCGTGGTCGATGGGCTGGATGCCGCCGGGATCGGCGAGGCGGTCGCCAGGGCCGAGCCGGATGCGATCATTCACGAGATGACGGCCCTTTCTGGCACGCCCGACTTTCGCCACTTCGATCGCTGGTTTGCGCTGACCAACCGGCTCCGCACTGAGGGCACGGTGCATTTCCTTGCGGCGGCCAAGGCGAGTGGCGTGAAGCGGTTCGTCGCCCAGAGCTTCACTGGCTGGAGCAACAGCCGCGAGGGCTCGTGGATCAAAACGGAGGACGATCCGCTCGACCCGCGTCCGGTGAAGGAACAGACCGAAACGCTCGCCGCGATCAAGTTCCTGGAGCGTGCCGTGCTCGATGCGCCCCTCGAAGGAATCGTCGTTCGCTACGGCGGCCTCTACGGGCCGGGCTCGTCGGAGACGCTCGCCGAGATCCTCCGCAAGCGGATGTTCCCGGTCATCGGCAACGGCGCGGGAATCGTGTCGTCGACCCACGTCGATGACGCGGCCGGTGGAACGGTTGCCGCCTTGGAGCGGGGTCGGCGCGGCGTGTACAACATCGTCGACGACGACCCGGCGCCGTCTCGTGAGCTCATCCCGGCGATCGCCGAGGCGCTCGGAGCCCCGAAGCCGCTGCGCATCCCGGCGTGGCTCGGTCGTCTACTCGCCGGCGAGGTGGCGGTCACGATGATGACCGAAGGTCGCGGCTCCTCGAATGCGAAGGCGAAGCGCGAGTTGGGTTGGGAGCCGTCCTGGCCGAGCTGGCGTGAGGGGTTCCGCCGTGGCCTGGACTCGTCGGTGCCGGTGCCGCTGCGGATGACGGCGCGAACCAACTCGAACGGGGAGATGACCACCGCGTGACGCCAACCACGACCAGGGACGTGGCCGACGCCTATGTCGATCTCCGGCCGCTGCTCTTCTCGATCGCGTATCGAATGTTGTCGAGCGTCAGCGAGGCCGAGGATATCGTCCAGGAGGCATTCACCCGGTATCAGCGGTCGCTCGCCGATGGCACGACCGTCCAATCGCCGAAGGCCTACCTGTCAGCCGTGGTCACGCGCCTGGCGATCGATCACCTCAAATCCGCACGCGTCCGGCGAGAGGCGTATGTCGGCGAGTGGCTGCCGGAGCCTCTCGTGACGGACGAGCGACTCACGGACCCCGCCGACGTCGCCGAGCAGGCCGAATCACTGTCGATGTCGTTCCTGGTCCTGTTGGAGCGGTTGACCCCGCTTGAACGGGCGGTGTTCCTCCTCCACGACGTGTTCGCGTACGACTTCGAGGAGATCGGCCGGATCGTCCAGCGGACGCCGGCCACCTGCCGGCAGCACGCGGTGCGGGCGCGTCGATTCATCGCCGCGAACCGCCCGCGGTTCGACGCCTCGGAAGCTGAGCGCGACGAGCTTCTCCGTCGATTCCTGGCCGCGGCCGAAGGTGGCGATGTGAACGGTCTCATCGAGGTGCTGGCTGCGGATGTCGTGGTCCACGGTGACGGTGGTGGCAAGGTGCCCCAGTGGTTCGAGCCGATCGCGGGCGCCGACAAGGTCGCCCGGTTGTTCGCGCGTCTTGGGAGCCAGGTGCTCGCGATGGGCGCCACGTTCGAACGTCGCGGGGTCAACGGCCAGCCGGGTGTCATCTTCAGGGGGCCGAAGGGCGGCGTCTTCTCGGTCATGTCGTTCGAGATCGTCGGCGGCCGCGTCGCGACGATCCGATCGATCGTGAACCCGGACAAGCTCAGTCACCTCGGCCCCGTTGAAAGTCTCCGTGAGGTGATGGACGCGGCCCGAGCAGGGCACCTCGGCGAGGCTTGAAGCGCGAGCCCGCGCTGCAGCGGCGTTGCCATCTGTACTCGTTTTGAGTACATTTGTACTCGTGTCAGAGAATGGGCTGGCCAATGGGCTGTTTGGTCGGTCGTCCATCCGTCGATCCATTCTTGCGCTCCTGGTTGACGCCCCGGAACGACGGCTGCACCTCCGGGCGATCGCACGCGCGGTCGGGACATCGGCGGGCACCGCCGCCCGAGAGCTGGGGCGCCTCGAAGAGGCGGGGATCATCGGACGAACTCGTGAAGGGAACCAGGTGTACTTCCAGGCTCGTCCCAATCAGCCAAGGTTCGAAGAGCTCCGAGAGCTGGTCCGAGAAACGATTGGCGCCACCCTCATGGTCGGCCAAAGCGAGGCTCGACGAACGCCGGACTCCCTCGGGATCGCAATCGCCCGTAAGATGCGCGACGGCCTCAGGGCCATCTATGGGAAGCGACTTCGCGGCGTCTTCCTGTATGGCTCCCGCGCTCGGGGCGACCAAGCTCCGGACTCCGACGTGGACGTCATGATCGTGCTGGACCGGGTCGGCTCATATGGCGAGGAGCTGGAGCGCACAAGCAAGCTTGCCGCGGATCTGTCACTCGACGCGGGCGTGATCGTCAGTCGCGCCTTTGCGTCGGAGGTCGCGTGGCGGACGGGCGCGAAGCCGTTTCTCGTACGTGCTCGCGCGGACGCCCTGGAAGCGTGACGAGGCAGGCCGCGGCGCACCTGGCGTTGGCGAACGAGATGCTCGACGACGCGCGCAACGCGGCCGATCGGAACCGCCTGCGAACCGCGGCGGATCGCGCGTACTTCGCGATGCTCCACGCAGCATCTGCATTGCTCGAATCTGATGGCATCCAGGCACGTAGCCACCGACGCCTGCTGGTGGCATTCGGGGAGCGGTACGCCAAGCCAGGTCGCATCGACCCGATCCATCATCGCCGCATGCTCGATGCATTCGAGCGTCGGTCGCTGGCGGACTACGATCCGGTTGCAGAGTTCGAGCCCGATGACATTGCTGGCGCTATTGCCGCAGCCGAGGCGTTCATCCGGGCAGCCGCCGACCTCATCGCATCCGAGGACGCATAACCAAGGAGCACCTGCCGATGTCACTCGCCCGCGTCCAATTCTTCTCCGTGTCGCTCGACGGCTTTGGCACTGGCGAAGGTCTGAGCCGTGAGGAGCCGTTCGGTCACGCCGGCGACAGGTTGCACGAGTGGATGTTCACCACCCGATGGTGGCACGAACAGGTCGGCGAGCCTGGCGGCACGGGTGGCATCGACGACACCTTCCTGCGCCAGTTCGCTCCTGGGATCGGCGCCGAGATCATGGGTGCCGGGAAGTTCGGCTATCCAGGATGGCACGAGGACCCCGAGTGGAAGGGCTGGTGGGGTTCCAACCCGCCGTTCCACACGCCGGTCTTCGTC
>JBKKCW010000316.1:0-5195 GCA_046712485.1 Candidatus Limnocylindrales bacterium | reverse complement strand
CGCTCGTGGAGGGGCATCGTGCAGTGATGGCCGGCGCGGACCGCGATCCCGAACCGGTCCAGGATCTGCGCGACGTCGTGCGGGTGGACTCCGGGCAGATTGAAGGGCACCACGCCGCCACGGAGGTCTGGGTCCAGCGGGCCATACAGCTCGATGACGGGGACTTCGCGCGGGAGCACCTCGAGGGCGTACGCGACGAGCTCGCGTTCGTGCGCTCGGACGGCGTCCATGCCGAGCGCCTGCAGGTACCCGGCGGCAACCCCCAGCCCGATCGCGTCACCAACGGCCGGTGTGCCAGCCTCGAACTTCCAGGGGATTTCGTTGAACTCGGAGCGGCGCAGGTGGACCTCGCGGATCATCTCGCCACCGGCGAGGAACGGCGGCATCGCCTCGAGCAGCTCGCGTCGCGCCCAGAGCGCGCCCGACCCCATCGGCGCCAGCATCTTGTGGCCGCTGAACGCGTAGAAGTCACAGCCGATCGCCTGAACGTCAACGGCCACGTGGGGGACCGCCTGGGCTCCATCGATCAGCACGAGCGCACCGGCGGCGTGGGCCATCTCCGTCATCTCGCGCACCGGGTTGATCGTGCCCAGGGTGTTCGAGACGTGGGTGAAGGCGACGAGCTTTGGCCTGAGCCGGAGGAGCACCTCGAAGACGTCGAGGCGGAGGATGCCGTCGTCGGTGATCGGGATGAACTCGAGGTCGCCGTCCTTCTCCTGGACGAGGAGCTGCCACGGGACCAGGTTCGCGTGATGCTCCATCTCGGTCAGGATGATCTGGTCGCCCCGAGCGATGTGCTTGCGACCCCACGAGTACGACACGAGGTTGATCGCCTCGGTCGCGTTGCGGGTGAAGATGACCTCGTGGCTGTCCGGAGCGTTGATGAATTGCGCGACGCGAGTCCGTGCCTTCTCGTATTCGGCGGTCGCCTTCTCGCCGATCGTGTAGATCCCGCGATGGACGTTCGCGTTGTACTCGCGGTAGTAGTCGGCAACGGCGTCGATCACGACCCGTGGCTTCTGCGACGAGGAGGCGGAGTCGAGATAGACGAGCTTGTGGCCATGGATCTCCTGATCGAGGATCGGGAAGTCCCGGCGCACGACGTGCGGATCGAAGACGCGAGTCGGTGTGGCCGTCGGCCGGGCAGGGTCGGTCGTCGTCTCGATCGCCACGATTGTCGTGCCCGGCTAGCGGGCGGCCTCCACGGGCTCGCGCTCGTGGTCGCCCGGCGCCTGGGGGACGAGCAGCGCGGAGTCTGGAACGTCCGGGGACAGGCCCGCTTCGCGAAGGATCGGCCCGTAGCCCTCTGCCTCGAGTCGGATCGCGAGGTCCTTGCCACCGGACTTGACGATCCGGCCCTGGGCCAGCACGTGCACGAAGTCAGGGGTGATGTAGTTGAGCAGCCGCTGGTAGTGCGTGATCAGGAGCACGCCGAGGTTCGGGTTGAGCATCACATTGACGCCTTCGGCCACGATCCGCAACGCGTCGATGTCGAGCCCCGAGTCGGTTTCGTCGAGGATCGCCATCTCCGGCTCGAGCACGGCCATCTGGAGCATCTCGAGACGCTTCTTCTCCCCGCCGGAGAAGCCCTCGTTCACGTAACGCGACGCTATGGCCTCGTCCATGCGCAGGAGCGACATCTTCTCGCGCATCTTGTTGCGGAAGTCGCGCATGGAGATCCCGCCGCGCATCGGGTCGGTCGGGTCGACGTCGTCATTCTTGTCGATGCCCTGGAGCTTGGCGTTGAGCGCCGAACGGATGAAGCTCGCAACGCTGAGCCCGGAGATCGCGGTCGGGTACTGGAATGCCAGGAAGACGCCGAGACGGGCGCGCTTGTCGGGTGACAGCGCCAGGATGTTGCGGTCCTTCCAGATGACCTCGCCGCCCTTGACGATGTAGCCGGGATGACCCATCAGCGCGTAGGCGAGCGTGGTCTTGCCCGAGCCGTTGGGGCCCATGATCGCGTGGACCTCGCCCTTCCCGACAATCAGGTCGATCCCCTGGAGGATCTCGTTGTCGGGCTGGGCGATCGGCGCGACGCGGAGGTCGCGGATGACGAGTTCGTCGCGTGCGGTCGTCGGGTCGGTCACGATGTGCTCAGCGCTCCCTGGAGGGGTGGTTGGACGGGCGTTGGGGCGACGCGCGGCGGGACGAGATCCGCGAGCGTCATCGAATCGAGCGCGCCGGCGACCGCATCCCGGACGCGAACCCACAGCAGGTTGACCGTGCACCGCGACGATCGATCGCAGATCGTGGAGTGCTCGGGGTTCTCGCTCGCGCAGACCATCGGGGCGATGGGCCCCTCGAGGGCGCGGAGCACCTCGGTCATCGAGATCGTGTCGGGCGGACGGGCGAGCTCATATCCACCATGCGCGCCGCGGGTGCTCGTCACGAGTGCGGCCTCGCGGAGGCTGACGACGAGCTGTTCAAGGTACGCGCGCGGGAGATCCTCCTCGGCCGCGATCTCGGCGAGCGATGCCGGTCCCTTTCCGAAATGCCGCCCGAGCTGGACCATCAGCCGCACGCCGTATTCGCCCTTCGTGCTGAAGGCGATGGCGCCGCTGCCATGGAACGTGGGGCGCGGGTTGGTGGTCGGCGGGTGGGTCAGCGAGGCATCCTCAATCCCGAGTGAATTCGTCGGGATTGAGTGTAGGGCGGAACCTCGCCGAGCGTCAACGCGGTGCGGGGTGGTGCCTTTGTGGGTCGCGACGCCGCAGGAGAGGGATGATCCACGCGTGATGACGCTGTCGTCAAGCTTCGGGAGCCGTCGGTCTCCACGGCCCCTCGATGACCGTCGCTTCCCCGTCGCCGGGCCAGCGCGGCATTGTGATGCAGATGAACTGGAGTGGGTCGACACCGGTGCGGCGATACTGGAATGCCGTCCCAACGGGAATGTCGACGGAAACGCCTCTCCCCAGATCGGTAGTCTCCTCGCCGGTGGCTTCACGTCGCCATATCTGCCCCTAGACCGAGAGAACATTCCAGAACTAGCTAAAGGTGGCGTGGACGGTGTCCCGATTCACCTGACCTGGCGGGACGGTGGAGTGGATCATGTCGCCGGTCTCGCCGTCGATCAGGTACCGGATCTCTGCCCCGGCAGGGGAGCGGGCATCCGGGGTGGAGGGGAACGAGCGGGTCTGCATGGAGCCTCCGTGTGCGTCCAAGCAGTATCCACCACGGTAGGCGTGGACCGGGCCCGGGCCGCGGCGCATCGCGTGCAGCGGCACTTTCGGCTGGCCTATCGACCACCCCGTCAGCGGCGGTGCGCCGGCTCGCTTTCGGTTCAGACGGGGGCGGGTAGCCTCAGCCCATCCACGTACGTCCGCCGCCATCCCTCGGTCGCTTCAACGGCGTTGAACGTGTACACGTGCAGACCGCTGATGCCAGCCCCGGGGTCGGCCAATGCCGGGGCGAGCCCTTCGAGCAGACCGTCCGGACGGTAGAAGCCGCCCGAGCGCACGAGCCGGGTCACGAATCGGAGGTTCCTGGCCAGGAACCGATGCGTGTCTGCGACCCCGATGCGCGCAGCAATCGTCAGCAGCTTCTGCGGTTCGGCTACACCCGGCACACCGACGTGGATCGGGAGGGTCAGCCCGTCGACGCGGCGCTCTGCGATCCATCGCGCGATGGCGACCGGGTCAAAGCAGAGCTGCGTTGTGACGTAGGTCGCGAACGGCGCCTTGGCACGCAGTGCCTCGAGCAGGGTCTCATCAGCGATGAACGCGTGACCCTGCGGATAGCCCGGGATGCCAACGTCCGCGAACGATTGACCGGTCTCGGCCAGCTCGCGCAGAAGCGAGAGGCCGTCCGGGTAGGCGCCGGGCTCTTTCGCGTCGCCACCCACCACGAAGATGCGGCGCACAGCGGCGCCGTCCAGCCATGCCACGAGATCGACGAGGTGAGCCCGGTCCCGGATCATCCGCGCTGAGACGTGTGGCACCGCGGTGAAGCCGGCCAGTTGGAGCTCGGCGCACAACGCGACGGTCGACTCGATCCCCTTGGCCGGCGAGGCCGTGACCGACACCGTCGAGCCGGGTGGCAGCAATGCGGCCTGGTCCATCGCGCGCTTGATCGGGATAAGCTCGAAGGTTGGTGCCTGGAGGACGCGACCGAGCGCCGCGGCATGCGCGTCGACGAGTCTCCGGCGGCGGCGGAAGAGCACGGCCGAGCTAGACCTCGGAGTCCGGCATGGACGCCTTGCGGCGCGCGATGAAGTCCAGGAGCGCCTCGTCGATCGCCGGGTCGAGCGGTGGCGCCTCGTAGTCGGCGAGCATCCGCTTCCAGATCGCATTGGCCCGCTGCGCAGCGTCGAGCGAGCCGTCCTCCTGCCACTGCTCGTAGCTGTTGTTGTCGGCGACGTCCGAGCGATAGAAGGCACGCTCGAAGTTGGCCAGCGTGTGGGCGTTGCCGAGGTAATGCTGGCCCGGCGGGTTGGACAGGATCGCCTCGATCGCCTGGCCGTTGTCCGACATGTCCACGCCGTTGACAAAGACACTCATCATTCCGCACTGGTCGGCGTCGAGGATGAACTTCTCGTAGCCGACGGCCAGACCGCCCTCCAGCCAGCCGGCGGCATGGAGCACGAAGTTGACGCCGGCCAGGATCGTCGGTTGCAGCGTCGCGGCCGACTCGTATGCCGCCTGGGCATCGGCGACCTTGGAGGCGCACAGGGAGCCGCCGGAGCGGAACGGCACGCCGAGCCGCCGGGCGAGCGAGGCCATGACGTACAGGACGAGCGCGGGTTCCGGTGTCCCGAACGTGGGCGCGCCCGACTGCATTGACATGGAGCTCGCGAATGAGCCGAGCACGACCGGCGCGCCCGGCCGGACGAGCTGCACGAAGGTCATCCCGCCCAGGGCCTCGGCGAGGGTCTGGGCACAGACGCCGGCCGCCGTCACGGGAGCCATGGCGCCGGCGAGGATGAACGGCGTGAGCAGCGTGGCCTGGTTCGCCTCCGCGTACGCTCGCGCAGCCCCGAGCATCACCGAGTCCCAGACGAGCGGCGAGTTCGCGTTGATCAGGCTGAGGATCACGGCGTGATCCTCGAGGTAGTCCGAGCCGAACGTCAGCCGGGCCATCTCCACGGTGTCGCGGGCGCGCTCCGGGGCAGTGACCGAGCCCATGAACGGCTTGTCGCTGTAGCGGATGTGCGAATAGACCATGTCCAGGTGGCGCTTGTTGACCGGCACATCCAC
>JBKKCW010000315.1:0-3038 GCA_046712485.1 Candidatus Limnocylindrales bacterium | reverse complement strand
GGCATCGACCTCATCGCGGACGATCCGGAACAGGCCCTCGAGCTCCTGTCCAACGCGTACCGCCAGATCCAGCTCGCGGAGGCCGCGAACGTCGCCGACAGCGTCGTCGCACCCCTCCGCCGGGAAGCCGTCGCCGGCCTGGATCGTCTGTACGGTGTCGTCCCCGTCCGGTCGGAGCCCGTCTTCACGTTCGTACCCGAGGAAGGCGGCGAGCCCGTGGAGCTCCGGGCGATGACCCGCGGGCCCGACGGCGCACCCTACGTCATCGATCGCACTACCCGGTCTGTCTACCGGGTGGACCTGGGTGCGAAGCGTGCGACCGTCGTCGCACGGGTCGGCATGAAGCAGGGCGGAGCCACGTTCTCGAACGCGCGCTACCTCGGGGTCGGTGGGCCGGATCTGCTCATCCTCGACGCGAAGAACGTGTTGTGGCGATGGCGGCCGGCCGATGCGGAGGGGAACGGCACCTTGACGCGAATACGGGTGCAGGGTTCCACGTCCTGGGGCGACGACATCAAGGGGTTCAACACCTTCCTGCGCGACGCCTCCCGCGGGCTCTACAACCTGTACATCGTCGATCCATCCGAGCAGCAGATCCGGGCCTATTCGCCGGCCGCGGACGGCAGCGGGTTCCCGGCCGCACCGACGGCCTGGCTCGCCACCGCGCGCGACGTGACGGGGATGAGCTCCACGTACGTCGACGGCGACTTCTTCGCAGTCGATGGCGGGGCGATCCGGCGGTTCGTGTCGGGCAAGGACGACGGCTGGGATGCGGACGCGCCCCTCGATACGTTGCTCCGTCCGGCTCCGACGTATGTGCTCGTCACGGGGGCCGGAGAACGGCGAGTCGGGAACATCTACCTCTTCGACCGCCCCAATGCCCGAGTGATCGCGCTGGACAAGACCGACGGGTCGTTCCGGGCCCAGTACCGGCTGGCCGGTGGCGCGGGGGACTGGTCCGACCTGCGAGCGATGTACATCGTGCCCGGCATCGAGGAGGCGCCGCCGACACTTGTCTGGCTGTCGCTCAACGCGGTCCACCAGGCGGTGCTCGAGGCGGTCCCCGATGTCGCTCCGCGGGCGACACCATCGCCGAGCCCGAACGTGGAGGCCACTCCGGCGCAATGATCCCGCTGCGTGACGCCAACCCGACCCGCCGGGCTGCGCTCGTCACGCTGGTACTCGTCGTGGCCTGCGCGATCGCCTTCGGGTGGGAGCTCGGCCTGCTGGCCCGCGGCCAGGCCGCGTTCGAGTCGGCCATCACGGAGTGGGGTGTCGTGCCGCAGCGTCTCACCGCCGCGTGGGACCGTGGCGAGCTGCTGTCGAGGGACAGCCTGACCCTGCTGAGCAGCCAGTTCCTGCACGGCGGCTGGCTGCACCTGCTGGGAAACCTCCTCTACCTGTGGATCTTCGGCAACAACGTGGAGGATCGGCTCGGCCGGCTCGGGTTCCCCCTCTTCTACCTGGCCGGCGGCGTGGTCGCCGGGGTCACCCAGGTCGCCATCGATCCGAGGTCGCCCGTTCCGACGATCGGGGCGTCCGGGGCCATCGCTGCGACACTCGGCGCCTACCTGGTCTTCTTCCCAGGCGCGAAGGTGACCTCGCTCATCTTCCTCGGGTTCTTCTACCAGCTCGTTCGGGTGCCCGCTGCACTCGTGCTTGTCGCCTGGTTCGGTCTCCAGCTTCTCGACGGGATTGGGTCTCTCGGCGTAACCCAGGACGGTGGCGGCGTCGCGTTCTTTGCGCACATCGGCGGCTTCGTGTTCGGCGCTGTCGTGGCGTGGCTGCTCAACCTGCTCGGGTCGGCCCGGCCGACGAGTCGGGTGGGCGTGGGATAATCCGGGCATGGACGACGAGCTCGTCGAGATGCAGGTCGAAAGCGTCCGGGTCCACATGCTGTCGAGCCGGCACGTCGTGATCCTCAAGCAGCTCGACCGCGACCGCTACCTGCCGATCTGGATCGGTCCCTGGGAAGCGAGCTCGATCGCCATGAAGCTGCAGGGACTGACCCCGGAACGGCCGCTCACGCACGACCTCTTTGCGACGACGCTCGAGGAGCTCGGCGCGCAGATCGACCGGGTCGTGATCTCCGAGCTTGCCGAGGAGACGTTCCACGCCACGATCTTGTTCGAGCGCGATGGCAAGACGGTCGAGGTCGATGCCCGGCCATCGGATGCGCTGGCGCTCGCGGTCCGCGCTGGCGTCCGGATCTTCGCATCGCTTGCAGTTCTCGACCAGGCCGCGCTCGGCGCCGATGGCGGTCTTGGCGAAGAGGGTGCCGAGGGCTCGCCGCTCGAGTCGATCGGCGAGGGTGTCGTCGATCCGCGGCTGGACGTCTTTCGCGACTTCGTCAACTCGCTCGACGCCGGGGAAGGCGAGGGCCGCACCAGCTGATCGGGCGGGCCAGCGTCAGAGGATCGGGCTGCCTCGTCGAAGCGCCGCCTTCGCCTTGGCCCACATGCGCAGCCTGAGCAACCAGAAGTCGCGAACGGCTCGGAGCACGACCCGTGGTTTCGCGCCGGTCGCGGATCCCGCGGTCCGTGGGTAGTGCGGCACGCCAACCTCGGCCACGCGTCGCCCGGCAGCCTGGAGCTTGATCAGGAGCTCGGCCGAGAAGAACGCACCACCGGATTCGACCCGCAAGCCCTCGAGCGCCTCGCGCCGGAAGACCTTGCACGCGCAGTCCACGTCGGTCACGCGCAGACCGAAGAAGATCCTGTTGGCGAGCCGGTAGGCACGGGCGTAGAGCGTTCGGATTGGGGGATCCGCCCGCTTGATCCGGAACCCGACCACCACGTCTGGCGAGTCTGGCGCGCGCAGCCGCTGGGTCAATCGGCCGATGTCTGCAACCCTGAACTGGCGGTCCCCGTCGGTGAACGCGACGAGCTCGTAGCGCGCCGCCGCGAACCCTGAGCGGAGGGCCGCTCCGTACCCGAGGTTGACCGGGTGTCGCACGAGCCTGACGACGTCGGGATGCTGCTGGGCGAGCGCCGCCGCGATGCTGGCCGTTCGGTCGCGCGAGCCGTCGTCGACCGCGA
>JBKKCW010000314.1:0-6551 GCA_046712485.1 Candidatus Limnocylindrales bacterium | reverse complement strand
AGCCTGCCCCGCGACCCTCGCCTCGTGGCCGGCAGTCCGGGGGCGTAACGCGCCGATGTCGCGTCGGCTGCCGCCGCCGATGCCCGCGGGGAGCGGAGCACCACACCCGCACTCGAAGACAGCGCTGGACATCTGCAGGTCCCGGCGCTCCCTGAGAACATGCAGGAAACTTCACCGTCCGAGCGCTCGGGGGTGAACACAGAAGCCGCACGCTGACGGCACACCAAGACCCCGGGCCGCTCAGCGGCCGGCACCTGCAAGGATCCCGCCATCACCATGTACGACGAACCCCGGCCAGACGCGATCGACCCGGCGTCGCCCACCGAACGACTCGATGCCGTTCCATCCGAACCCGGCCAGCCGGCCGCGCACGTCGTTGCCGCGGGCGAACCCCCGACCGATCGGTTCGCTCCGACGCCGGAACCACGTGCCGACTGGGCGCATGACTGGACAACACCTGTGGCGGCCACACCGGAGCGCTGGTATGAACCGGCACCGACGATCGAACCGGTTCGCGCGACGACGGCGCCCCGCCGCGGCGCGGGTGTCGGATCGATCGTCGCGGTCGGAATCCTCTCCGCCGCGCTGGCCTCTGGCGGAACCGTGCTCGCGCTGAGCGCCGCGGGCGCCCTCGACCGTCCCGCCGCGGCACCTGCCGCGGTCCAGGGGACGACCGTCGGCGCGCCGCAGCCGGTCACCATCGACGAATCGTCGGCGACCATCAACGTGGCGGCGAAGGTCAGCCCAGCGGTCGTCCGGATCACGGTGCAGGGCTCGGCGGACGCCGGCAATCTCGGCGTCATCCCGGAGACCGGCGTGGGCTCGGGGGTCATCTACGACAGCAACGGCTGGATCCTGACCAACCGCCATGTGGTCGAAGGCGGGAGCGAGTTCGAGGTCGAGCTCAAGGACGGCCGCGTGCTCGTGGGCGAGGTCTACGGCATCGACACCCTCACGGACCTGGCGATCGTCAAGGTGGACGCCCCCGATCTGCCGACCGCCGCGATCGGCCTGTCCGACGCGCTCGAGGTCGGCCAGCTGGTGATCGCCATCGGCAGCCCGCTCGGCACGTATTCCAACTCGGTCACCAGCGGGATCGTCTCGGCCAAGGGTCGAACGATCACGACGGATGGCAGCTCACGGCCGCTGACCAACCTGATCCAGACCGACGCGGCGATCAACCCAGGAAACTCCGGCGGGCCGCTGCTCGACGCCAACGGGAACGTCGTGGGGATCAACACCGCGATCGCCACCAACAGCAACGGGATCGGGTTCGCCATCCCGATCGACGTCGCTCGCCCGATCATGGCGCAGGCCGTCGCGGGCCAGGAGCTCGCCCGACCGTACCTCGGCATCCAGTTCGTGAGCATCACCCGCCAGCTCGCGGACGAGGAGAACCTGCCTGTCCAGGCCGGTGCGCTCGTCGGCGGCCGGAACCGGAACGATCAACCGGTTGAAGGGGTCCAGGCTGGCACGCCCGCAGCCAAGGCCGGCATCAAGGACGGCGACATCATCACGAGCGTTGGCGGGAAGGCGATCGACGACGGCCATCCGCTCGATGCCACGCTCGCACAATTCTCGCCCGGCCAGACGGTCGATGTCGAGATCCTGCGCGCCGGCGAGCGGATCACGCTCGAGGTCACGCTCGGAACACGACCGGCAAACCCGTAGGCGGGTTGGGCTTCAGGCTTCCGCGTCGCCCCACAGGCTCCAGCCTGGCTCCACGGGAGGCGGCCCGGCCGTCCTTATCGGATCCGGCAAGTCCGCGGCCGTCGGGCCGGGCTCGACCTCGACGAACTGGAGCGGTCGAACGGGCGTTCGCGGATCGTCGGCGCCGAGGGGCCAGACCGGTCCGATCCCCGGAAGCGCCGGGACGTTGACGCTCGCCGCGTCGGCAGCCTCCCAGCATGGCCGGATCTCGTCACCGCGAAGGGGTCGTCGCTGGCGGTCCAGGCCACAGAACCCGAGCTGACCGGCAACGGCGCGCCGGAAGTGACGGCAGGATCCGCAGGCGGTGCTCGAACGGTGGCAGACCCAGCATCGTGCTGTTTCGGCCTGGGGTGTCGCGCAGTGCGGACAACGCCACATCGGCATGGTCGGATGGTAGCTGCGCGGACCGCTCCTGTCGACCTGCTCACTGGAGGAGTCGGGCCCTCGCTCGGTGATGCAGCTCGAATGCATCGCTGGCCGCTGGTGCGCGTTCGGGTGGCTGTCGACCGGTCGCACTCGCTCGGCGCCGCCGACGATCCGCGGGCGGCGATCCGCCGGAGAAGGTATGCATTCGACATGCATCTGTCGAGGAACGTCATTCGCCTGCGGGGCCGCGGCCGGCGATCCGCCGGAGTCGGTATGCGTTCGACATGCATCTGTCGGGGAACGTCGTTCGCCTGCGGGGGCCGCGGCCGGCAGGGGCGGACGCGTCCTGCCGAGGGCGCTACGGGTCGATCGTGATGACCGTGTAGTCCTGGGACGAGCCGAACTCCTCGCTCGAGAGCAGCACGGTCGCGCTCCCCTGCCCCGGATCGGCGCCAACGGGCACGGCTGTCGTAAAGGTCGCCCGGCCCTGGTCGTCACTCTGGACGTCGTGCGTCACAGTCGGGATGCCCGGGATGCTCAGGGTGAACGTGATGTCCGCCCCGACGAGCGGATTGCCATCGGGGTCCGAGGCAGCCGCCGTGAGCGTCAGGTCTCTCGGGAGGTCGTCGACGCCGAGCAGATAGTCGGATGACCCGAGGACGACTGTCAGCACGCCCGCCCCGCGGCGCACGGTGAGGACAGTCTCCTTGACGTTGCCGGCTGGGTCGGTACCGGTGATCGTGATCGCGTTCGTCCCCGTCGAGATCCCGAGCGTAAGCGTGAAGAGGCCGTCTGTGCCCGCTGCGCCGCTGGTGGACGACCCGTTGGCGGCATTGCGGGCGATGAGCGTGGCCCGCGCCTGGGTCTTGCCCTTGATCTCGACCGACGCGCCATTCACCACCGCGCCCTCCTTGGGCGAGTAGATCGTGATCTTGGCGCCCGCCTGGTCCAGCACGTACCGGACGACCGGCGACGGGTCGGACTCGCCGCCGGGGCCGACGATCGTGACCGTGAAGTCGTTGATCCCCTTGGTGAGCTCCACGGGGATGACGGTCTGGGGCGTGGACGCCAGCGGCGCCTCCTGGATCGGCGTGGGGTCCTGGTCCTTGAGAGCAAGGTACACGCGTAGCCGCGAGTTCGGGTCGCCCACGATCTCGGACGGCACCGTCACCACCAGGTCCACGGTTGCCTCCGCGGTGTACGGCTCGACAGGCTGCTCCAGCGACGGTGGGTCGCTGACCGCTGCGACCGACGGCCGTGGTGTGGGCGCCGCCGTGATGCTCGTCACGAACCCGCCGAGCGCCGAGCTGATCCCGGCGACCGCGCCACCGAGACCGCCGGCGCCGAGGTAGAGAACGGTCAACCCGAGCAAGGCCACCGCTGCGATGAGGCCGAGCCTGGCGAAAATCGGCAACCCGCGGTTGCGCTGGATCGGCCGATTCACGGACAGGCGGGTTGGCGCGGGCGCCCTGGGTCGAGCCCTGACCGGGGCCGGCCGACCGGTGGATGGAGGACGTGGGCGAACGTGGGTCTGCCGCGGGTCGCGCCGGGTCGTCATCGGGGGAGATTGTCGCACGGCAGCGACCCACGCCCCGTGAAGTTGCTCGTGTCGTCGGGTGTGGTGCGTTGTACTCTGGCCCGGTCGCGCGTGCATATGCGCGCGCGCCGCGACAGGGAGGGATGCAGCGCGTGCGTGCTCGCGAGCCTGGACCCGGGCGCTCGCCGACCGGCCCGAGTGGCCGGCCTGCCTTTGGCGTGGGCCCCATCGCGCGCGTGTCGCCCTCGCCGCTCGCCGCTCGTCAGGGCGCGTCCGCACCGAACGCCGCGGGCACGACGGGGACCAGGGGTGGCCTGCCGGCCGGGTTCGGAGTCCCCAATCTCCGGCGGAACGTGTGCCCGCACTTCTACATGACGGGGGCGCGCGGGGCCATCCCGATCCAAGCCCCGCATCTGCTCAAGGCCCTGATCCGCCAGGACAACATGACCTCGCGATGCCAGTTGCGCGGCGGGGTTCACATGGAGCAGGGCTACGTCAACGATGTCTGTCTCACGCCCCGCTTCAACCAATGCATCTTCTACGAGGAAGAGCTGTCCCGGGAGTGACAGCGCCTCGTCTCACGTACACCCAGGCTGTCCGGCGCCTCGGCGAGCGGGGTCGCTTCGGGGTCCGCCTGGGCCTTGGTCGCACCCGTGCGCTGCTGCGCGAGCTGGGCGACCCACAGCTGGAGGTCAGGGGTGCCCTCGTCGCCGGGACGAACGGCAAGGGCAGCGTCCTGGCCCTGGCCGATGCGGCGTTGCGGGCTGCCGGACACCGCGTCGCCACGACGCCGAAGCCACACCTGGTCACATACCGGGAGCGGATCGCGATCGATGGGCGCCCGATCGGCGCCGACGACTTCGCGAGGCTCGTGGAGCGCTGCCTGATGATCGCGGACCGCGTCGCGCGGCGGCACGGTGAGCCCACCGAGTTCGAGCTGTTGACCGCCGTCGTCTTCGCCCACTTCGCCGAGGCGCAACCGGACGTCGCGCTCGTGGAGGTGGGACTTGGCGGACGACTCGATGCGACGCACGCCTGGGATGGCGGGGTGGCCGTCGTGACCAACGTGGACCTCGATCACATGGACCGCCTGGGGCCGACGATCGCCTCGATCGCGCGGGAAAAGGCAGCGATCATCGAGCGCGGCGACATTGCCGTGACCGGTGCGAGCGGCGAGGGCCTCGCCGTGATCCGCCGTCGCGCACGGCGGCTGGCCGTCCCCCTCACGGAAGTTGCGCCAGCCCCGGTGCTTGGCTGGGACCGCGACGGGATCGAGGTCGAGCTGCCCCGCCTCGGGCGGACGCGGGTCGGGCTGCGCGGCCGCCATCAGGCTGCCAACGTCGCGGTCGCGGATGCCGTCCTGGACGCGCTGGACGCCGCCGGGATCGCCCGGACGCCGCCATCAGCCCGGCGTGACGGGTATGCACGGACCGTCTGGCCCGGACGCCTCGAGCTCCTGTCCGTCGACGGCCGGGAGGTGCTGCTCGACGGCGCCCACAACCCGGCCGGCGCGGCCGCTCTCGCCGTGGCGCTCGACGACCTTCGCCCATATCTCGCCGACGGTCCGATCACGCTGGTGACCGCATCGATGGCCGACAAGGACGTCAACGGCGTCGTGGCCGCGCTTTCGGCGGCCCGATCCCTCGGTGGCGCGACCGTCATCTGCACGAGCCTGCAGGTCCCGCGCGCACTTGGGGCCGAGGAACTGGCCGCGCGCTGGACGAGCGGTCTCCCGGGCGCCCACGTGTTGGTCGAACTCGACCCAATCGCCGCTCTCGATCGAGCGCTATCGGCCACGACGGGCAAGCCCGGACCCGTGGTGGTGGCGGGATCGCTCTATCTTGTCGGGGCGGCCCGTGGACGCCTGGTCAGTGACCCGGCCCTGCGCGACCCCGAGCCCGACGAGGACCCATGACAGAGCCCGAGGATCGAGAGGCGAGCGCCTCGTCGCCCACGAGGATCCGCCAGCGGATCTTCCGCTGGGGCGAGCGAACCTTCGTGATGGCCATCATCAACGCGACCCCGGACTCGTTCTCCGGCGATGGCGTCCTGGCGGAACCCCGCGATGCTCGGTCCGAGGCGGACGAACTCGATCCCATCACCCGCGTCGTCGCGATGGCAAGGCAGGTGGTGGCCGACGGCGCCGACATCCTCGACGTAGGGGGCGAATCGACGCGTCCGGGGCACCTTGCCGTGACCGTCGACGAGGAGCTGCGACGCGTGGTTCCCGTCCTCTCCGCGATTCGGGCGGCCCTCCCGGACGTGCCGCTCAGCGTCGACACGACCAAGGGCGCCGTGGTGGAAGCGGCGCTGACCGCCGGTGCCGACCTGATCAACGACATCTGGGGCGTAGGCACTGACGATTCGCTGCCGCGACTGGCGGCCGAGCACGGGGTTCCACTGGTGGTCATGCACAACCGCGCGGAGCCGCGCTACCGGCACCTGGTGCCCGAAATCATCGACGAATTGCGCGCCGCCCTGGATCGGGCAGTGCGTCTGGGTGTCGCCTGGGAGGACCTCATCGTGGACCCGGGGTTCGGCTTCGGCAAGACGGCCGAGCACAATCTGGAGCTGCTCCGCGAACTTGGCCGGCTCCGCGAGCTCGGCCGGCCGATCCTGCTTGGCGCGAGCCGCAAGTCGACGCTCGGACGGGTCCTCGATCTGGGGCCCGACGATCGGCTGGAGGCGACGCTCGCGACCACGGCCATCGCGATCGCGGCAGGAGTTGACGTTGTCCGCGTGCACGACGTCGGCGAGAACGTCCGCGCGGCCCGCATGGCCGATGCCATCATTCGCGGCAGATGGCGGTCCGAACCCGCCGAAGGAGGCCCGACCTGAGCGATCGCATCGTGCTGACGAACATGCGCTTCCAGGGCCGCCATGGCTACTACGACCACGAGATGCTGACAGCGCAGCCGTTCGAGGTGGACGTGGAGCT
>JBKKCW010000313.1:0-2703 GCA_046712485.1 Candidatus Limnocylindrales bacterium | reverse complement strand
CTCTTCCTGCACCGACAGAGCGAAGCGGTACGCCGGGGCCGTTCCATGTCCGGCGGCAAGGCCGAGGCTATGGCGGTGCGCGCCCTGCTCGCCGATGCCGAGGCCGGTCAGCTAGGCTTCGGCCCTGGCCGGAGTGGCGGAATGGCAGACGCAGCGGACTTAAAATCCGCGGCCCGCGAGGGCGTCAGGGTTCGAGTCCCTGCTCCGGCACCAACTCCCGAGCAGCACTCGAAAGCAGCACACCGTTCAGCGACGACGCCGGAACAGACCCTTCGACTTCTTCGGTTCCGCCGCGACCTTTGTGGCGGCGACGCCATCCTCCCCAAAAGCGCTGCCGGTCAGGCGTGCGAGCCGCTCGGCCGGCACGGATCGAGGCGCGCCGACGACGATCGGGATGCCCTCGTTGACCGCCTTCAGGTAGAGGAATGGGTCGTACGGGAGCTCCAGCCCGATCTTGGAGCCCAGGGCGCTCTCGACGTCGCGCAGCTTGAGAATCTCGCGGGCGAACGGATTGTTGAGGACGAACATCGACTTCAGCGCGACGGAGCCCGTCTCGTTCAGATAGTCGAGCAGCGCGTGCATCGCCTTGAGGGCCGCGATCTCTGCGTAGACCGGCAGAATGACCGAGTCGGCTGCCTCCAGGACGGTCATGACCCGCTCGTCGAGGGCCGAGCCTGCGTCGATCACGACAAGCTCGTATGCCTCGAGCGCCGTGGTCAGGATCCGCGTCACGTGCTGCGGGTGGACCGATTCGGCGGCCTCGGGCGCGGTCGGAGCGGCCAGCACGTGCAGGCCGCTGTCATGGCGAGCCGCGTACGCGCGGAACAGCTCCGGCTCGCGGAGCGCGGATTCGTCGCGGACGAGATCGGCGAGCGATTGCCGCGGTCGCAGGTTGAGATGCGTGGCGACCCCGCCGAACTGCAGGGCGAAATCGATGAGGACGACGCGGTCCGGGCGCTTCGCAGCTGCAGTCACGGCGATGTTCGTCGCAATCGTCGTCGTTCCGACCCCGCCCTTGGGGCTGTAGACGGCCACAGTTCGCCGGGCCCGGCCCACGGCCTGCTGACCGGCGAGCACCGGCGAAAGCTCCTTCGATCGCTGGAACCGGAGCAGGAGCGCCTCGACCCGGGCCTCGAGCTCGCGGGCGTCGAACGGCCTCGCCAGGACATCGTCGGCGCCGGCCTCGAGGAATCGGATCCGCTCCTCGACCTCGTCACTCGGGCTGATGCACAGCACTGGTACCTGGGAGAGCGTCGCTGTCGAGCGTACCTGGGCACAGATCTCGATCGCCGAGACGGGCCCTTCGGCTAGATCGATGATCAGGAGCTGGTGGTCGGCCGCCTTGGCGATTGCGTCGTCGGAATCGTTCGTCCTGGTCAGCGTGTAGCCGGCACCGACAAGGATCTCGGGGATCGTCTCGTCGGTGGACGGATCGTTCTCGAGGAGCAGGATGGTGCTGGCGGGCACGAGGCCTCCGCGTAGGGAGCCAGCTGGGCCGGCTCGGTCGGGATCGTGCCCGGAGGATACAACGGCGGACCGTCGTCGAGCAGCCGAGCCCCAAGTGACAAAATCACTGAGCAGGTAGCACTGACACATTCACTCGGCATCGAGAGAAGTAACGGACCCGGGAAGGGGCCCCATGCTAGACTGCGCGCCAACCCTTTCCGCTCCGTGCCGGCTCGCCGTCAACGGGGCAAACCCATTGGAAGGAGTAACGCGCGTATGCGCCGCTACGAACTCATGCTCGTGCTCCGCCCGGACGTGGCGGACGACAGGAGCCAGGCCCTCGTCGATCGCACCACCCGGCAGATCGTTGCCGCGGGTGGGCAGATCGTGAAGGTCGCGCCGTGGGGCCGCCGCCGCCTTGCGTACCCGATCGACCGCCATCGTGAGGGCTCGTACCAGATCGTCCTGTTCGAGGCGCCCGCGGAGGTGATCGCCGAGCTCGAGCACAGCCTGCTGATCACCGAGGAGGTGCTCAGGCATCTGATCACCCGCGTGGAACGACCCATCAAGGTCGCGCGTCGCGACGGTGAGGACGGCGAAGGCATCGAGGACGACGACGAGCTGCCATCGGGTCTCGACGAGGACGAGGAGCTCGATGCGCGGGCGGAGCTGATCGACGAGTCCGAGAGCGAAGCCGCTCCGGCCGCAATCGACTGAGGGAGGCTGGGTCATGGCGTTCTGCAAGCTCCTGATCATCGGCAACCTCGGCCGGGACCCCGAGATGCGCTACACACCGACCGGCAAGCCGGTCACCCAGTTCACCGTGGCCGTGAACCAGAGCACGCGAAACCAGCAGACCGGGGAGTGGACCGAGGACACGGACTGGTTCCGGGTAAGCGTTTTCGGCGACCGGGCCGAACGCGCCGCGGAGCAGCTTCGCAAGGGCAACCGCGTCTTTGTCGAAGGCCGGTTCCGGACTCGCGAATTCGAGGGCCAGGACGGCCAGAAGCGGACATCCCTCGACCTGACCGCCGACAACGTCATCAGCCTCGAAAAGCGA
Source organism: Candidatus Limnocylindrales bacterium (assembly GCA_046712485.1). Taxonomy (GTDB): domain Bacteria; phylum Chloroflexota; class Limnocylindria; order Limnocylindrales; family CSP1-4; genus SPCO01. Next base: position 197 of record JBKKCW010000313.1, on the reverse strand, counting down.
CCGCGGGACGAGGAGGGTGCCTTTGCAGGTGCTCCCGGCGCCGCGGCTGGCGCCAGCGGCGCTCCGCCCTCGGGTGGCTTTACCGGCGGCGGTGGGCGGCCGCCCACCGATGACACCGATATCGACGACCTTCCCTTCTGATCCAGGAGATCCAAGAGCATGCCTCCCCCTGTTCGAGCCAAGAAGCGCGACGACTT
>JBKKCW010000312.1:0-3781 GCA_046712485.1 Candidatus Limnocylindrales bacterium | reverse complement strand
TGTACGCCTTCGCGACCGCCCAGGCGTACATCGCCGGCGGGCTGGCGAAGCACGTCCTCGTGATCGGTGCGGAGCTGTTGACGCGGTTCCTCGACTACACGGATCGCACCACGTGCATCCTGTTTGGCGACGGCGCCGGTGCTGTCGTCCTGTCCGCTTCCGACGAACCGGGCGGAAGTCTGGCCTTCGAGATGACGACCGAGCCGCAGGGCGCCTACATGATCTGGCTGCCGGCAGGAGGCGCAAAGGCGCCACCGAGCGCGGGCACGATCGCCCGCGGCGAGCACTACATCCGCATGGAGGGGACTCAGACGTACCGGTTCGCCACCAAGACGATGGCCACGACTGCGCTCGCCGCGATCAGCAAGGCCGGTCTGCAACCCGCAGACATCGAGCTGTTCATCCCGCACCAGGCCAACAACCGGATCATCGAGGCGGTCGCCAAAGGTCTCGACCTGCCGATGGAGCGGATGTACGTGAACCTCGACAAGTACGGCAACACGTCGGCGGCCTCGGTTCCGATCGCACTGGCCGAGGCCGTCAACGAGGGCCGAGTCAAGATCGGGGATCGCGTGGTGCTGGTGGCCTTCGGCGCGGGCTTCACCTCCGGCGCCGTCGCGATCCAATGGACGGCCGACCCCGCGCGAGGGATCGCGGGCGATGCCGCGGTGCGCGCGGAGGACGTGACCGTCCGGCTGCCGGTGGACTGGGATTCGGTCGACCCGATCCCCGAAGCGCTCGCCGAGCTGATGCGCCGGCCCGGCCCGGTCAACGTGCCACTCGACGACGTCGCCCCAGGCGAACCGGAACCGGCCCACACGGAGGTGCACGCATGATCGATCTCAGCGGCAAGGCCGCCCTGGTCACGGGCGGGGCTCGCGGGATCGGTCGAGCGATCGTCCTTCGCCTGGCGGCCCAGGGTGCGGATGTCGCCTTCAGCTACCGCGGCAACGCCGCGGCGGCCGGGGAAACCGCGAAGGCCGTCGAGGCGCTGGGGCGTCGCGCGCTCGCAATTCAGGGCGACGTGAAGGACCCGGCCTCGGCCGACACGATCGTGAAAGCGACGCTCGAGGCCTTTGGCAAGGTGGACATCCTGGTCAACAACGCCGGCATCACCCGCGACGACCTGATCATGCGGATGAGCGAGGAAGCCTGGCGAGACGTCCTCGAGACGAACCTCTTCGGGGCCTTCCACATGACCAAGGCAGTCACCCGGTCGATGCTCAAGGCGCGGAGTGGCCGAATCGTCAACATCACGTCGGTGTCCGGGCAGGCTGGGCAGACCGGCCAGGCCAATTACTCGGCGGCAAAGGCCGGGCTGATCGGCCTGACCAAGGCGACGGCCCGCGAGCTCGCCAGCCGATCGATCACGGTCAACGCGGTGGCTCCGGGGTTCGTCCTGACCGAGCTCACAAAGAATCTGCCCGAGGCGCTCCAGGCCGAGATCACCGCCCGCACACCGCTCGGTCGCTTCGGCACGACCGAGGAGGTCGCCGACGCCGTCGCCTTCCTCGCCAGCGACGAGGCCCGCTACATCACGGGCCAGGTCCTCGCGGTCGACGGCGGCCTGGTGATGATGTAAGGGAGCGGCGCGGCCCGTAACGCGGCGGCGACCCGGCCCGGCGGCGGTCGGGCGGCGCATAACCGCAGGCCCAGACCGTTGCGCGGCGGCCCAGCCCGTGCGAGGCGCATAACCGCAGGGCCAGACCGTTACGCGGAAAGCGCGGATCGACCGCAAGGCCTCGAGGCGCATAACCTCTTCCCGGGACCCGTAGCGCCCGAATCAGGCGGATCGAGGCACCTTGACTCGCTTCACTGCCGTGAGGCTCCGCGTACCGGTCCGTGGAGGCGGATATGCGACAAACGCGAGTCCGTCGACGCGCCCACCGGGATCGCGCAGCCACCTCCAGAGCCGGCGGCCCTCCGCTGGAAAGGCACCCCGCAGCAACTCGCGGTGGGCAGCCAGTCGCCGCCGGTTTGTATCCGTATCGGCGACAACCGCCCAGCAACTCACCGAGGCAGCCTCCCATCCGCGACCACGAGCGATCTCCGGCGCCAGCCGCCGATACCGATCGACCTGTGCAACCAAGCCCGCAGGATCGTTGAGATCAGCCTTCAGCTCGAAGACCGCGAGCACCCGGCGCTCGGCATGGAAGGCCAGCCGGTCGATCACTCCCCGCTCGCCCCAGATCGAATACGAAACCTCCGCGGCCGAAACCCATCCGGGTGCGCGGCCCAGTCGCTCGGCGAGGCGCTCGTGCAGCGCTGAGTGCCGAGCGCTCACAATCCGTTCGAGGTCGCCGCCTCGCCAGGACGGGACCACATCGAGCCGAATCTCGAGGACCGCAGTCACCCGTCGAATGACATCGAAAGGCAGGCCACCGAGCTGGCCGCACTCGATCCGCGAAATTGATGACGGCGACGTCTGCGCAAGACGTGCGACGTCAACCTGCCGCAGCCTGCGGTGGATCCGGACAGCCCGGAAGATGCGTCCCAGTTGCAAATCGGTCATCCGGCTATGGTCGTGAGCGGGACTTATCTCGCGGTCAACCAGGAGGGGAACGCCCGGGCGCAGCCCGCCCGCCAGCCCGCCGCGACCCGCCCTCCAGGACCCGCCGCGGCCGAACCGCGGAACTCCGGCGGCCGACTGAGCGTCACACTCAGACGATCTTCATGGATCGAGCCCATGCTCCAGCCGCACCTGACGCTCACCCGGAACCGGCTACCTGCTTCACTCGTCCTTAACAGGACGTTCGTTCGGGTGGTCAGCGCCGACACCTTGTGTCAGACTGCGGCCGGGTGCGCGGCTCGCGGCTTGCGGACCGTTCGGAGGACTGGTGAGAGAAGTCAGGGACGAGCGCGAGCTCGTTCGACGGTGCAGGGAAGGTTCCGAGTCGGCATTCGCCGAGCTCGTGCGGAACCACCGACCCCGTCTCTACCTGCTCGCATACCGGCTGACAGGCGACCGTGAGACGGCCGAGGACGTCGTGCAGGAGACCTTCCTCGCGGCGTTCCGCTCGATCGAGAAGGTGGACCCGCGCCCATCTCTGAGCCCGTGGCTCAACACGATCGTGCTCAGAACGGCCGGTCGGGCCGCCTCGCGAGCCCGGTCGCGTGCGGGCTCGTCCCTCGATCAATCGAGCCATCGCGAGTCCCTCACCGGGCCTGCGTCCGAACACACCCTGGGCTCAGGGCTGATCGACTTTGACCCGGAGGCCGATCCCCACGCGTCGGCCGAAGCCGCCGAGCTTCGGCGTGACCTTGCCGCGGCGCTGATCGACTTGCCGTTCAAGTTCCGCGCCGCCGTCGTGCTCCGGCACGTGATGGGCATGGACTACGCGGAGGCGGCCCGCGAGCTGGACATCCCCCTCAACACCTACAAGAGCCATCTCCTGCGCGGGACCAAGCTCCTGCGCGAGACGCTGAGCGATCGACTCGAGCCAGAGCCATCGACCCAGGCTCCCGCGATTCGCGCCAACCCGGTCGCGGTCGGCAGCAACGGCCACCGTCGCGGCGAGCTCAGCGTCGCCCCGGAGCAGCCGCTGCGGCGCTGAGAACAGGGCAACCATCGCACGTTCGGATCGCTGACACATCCGGCACGGCTCGGCCACAATGACGGTGCCGTCCCGAATGACGGTGCCGTCCCGCCGGCGCCCGGCTAGAAGACATCGAGGGGTCGCACCGCGTAACCGCTTCCACGCTGGCCCGGCTCAGGCGGCGAGCGTTCCGATCGGAAGCACGAACACGCCGTCCTCCCGGCGGTACGCAAAGCCCCACCCGG
>JBKKCW010000311.1:0-3985 GCA_046712485.1 Candidatus Limnocylindrales bacterium | reverse complement strand
GCCGTGGTCGGCGGCAACCGGGTCGTTGAGATCGGAGAAGGGGAGTGCTCGACCGACGACGGTGACAGCGTCGCCTGGCTCGAGCCGCGACTCCCGGTACGAGCGACGCCGATCGCGATCGAGCAGGCCAGCGGGGCGTTCCGCCCTGTCCGGATCGCGGACCGTCAGCAGCTCGGCGATCGCGGTGGCACGGTCGGGCTCGCTCAGCCGACTCGCGCCAGTGGTCCGGATGGACAACCCAGGCAACTCGTCGCCCATCGTGCCGGTCTGCTCGTCGAACCGGACGGGTGCGTCGATCCGGGCGCCCCTGGGGAAGACCCGGATGCTCCCCGTCTCGTCGCGAACGCGAAACCCGCACGACCGCTCCTCCACGACGCCGCCATCCATCGCCGAGGCGTCGTCCCCGATCCCCTCGATCGACGCCCGGTAATAGACGCACGGTGCGCTCTGGAGCAGCGACGCCAGGGTGATTTCGGCCGCTTCGACGATGCCGCTGATCCGGACCTCGCCGGCGGCAAGCGAGCTGATCGTGGAGGTCGACGTATCGGCCACTCGAACTGTGGATCGGTAGTCGAGCAGGCCGCGCGCGAGCAGCCACAGCCCGCCGGCGACGCCAGCGGCCGCAGCGATCGTGATCCACCAGTCGACGCTTGGGTCCACCGCATCATCGTACGGGACCGGCAAGCCTCCCCGGAGCGTGTGCTAGCCTCACCCACTATGCGGCTGAGCGAGTGGCAGACACGGTCCGCGCACCGGGAATCGGTGGCGGACAGAGTGCTCGACCCCGCCCGTGATGCGCTGGTCCTGCTCGGCGCGGAACGCGACCCGGATTGCTTCGTCGTTTGGGGTGACGACCCAGGGGCGCGCTGGTCCATCCTGGCGCCGACAGCCGCCGGTCTCGTCCAGGTCGCCGTCCGCGTCAATGTGCCCGGCGAGGGCCCGCGGGCATCGGGCAAGCTCATCCGCTGGCATCGGGTACAGATCGGTGAGCGGTCGGTCGAGATCCAGGGCGGCCATCGTCTGCTGACGTTCCAGGTCGAGTCCGTGCTGCTCCACGGTGCCGACAGCGAGGCAGATACGGTCGCGGCGTTCGTCGACGCGCTGTTCGCGGCGATGGACGGCCGGCCAATGGCCAACAACGCCCCCGACGTGATCGAGCTGGCAGGTCCACGGACATCGGGAACCTGACAAGCCCGTCTGCACAGCGGGACAGCCCCATCCGGACGATCAGCCCGTGGCGGCTCACGCTGCGCTATTGGATCTCGAGGGTCGTGATCGCGGCGGTCACCCGGGCCTACCTGCGGGTCCGCCTGGAGGGTCGCGAGCGGTTGCCGGCGGGTCCGGCGATCTACTGCTTCAATCACCTTTCATGGACGGACCCGTTCGTACTCATGGCCGTGCTGCCGTACCGGCCCCGCCTGTTCTTCTTCGGCCCCAAGGAGGAGGACATGGGCGCAGGTGGTCGGAACCGGCTCATGGCCTGGACCGGGACGGCGATCCCATACAAGCCGGGCAAGGACGACCTGCTCGGGGCAACGCGTCGGGTGAGCGCGGTCGTCGCGGCCGGTGGTGTCGTCGCCATCGCTGGCGAGGGGCGGATCCACGTCGGGGAGTCGGAGCTCTGGCCGCTCAGTGACGGCCCAGCCTACTTCGCGCTTCGCACGCAGGTGCCGATCGTGCCCATTGCGATCAACGGCACGGGCTGGTTGCGCTATGGCGGCCGCGTGACGATCGCGGTGGGGGAGGCGATCCCAGCCACGGGTCGCGCCAACCGCGATGCCGTGGACGACCTGACTCGTCGCACGTGGGAGCGGTTGCACGCGATGGTCCGCGAGGCGCCCGACGGCCGACCACCCGGGCGGTTCGGCCGCTGGTTGACCGACGTCTTCAACGATTGGCCGGAGGGATCGCGGGCGGCGACCGCGGACGCCGGTCGGGCAATGGCTGCAGCCTCGGCCGAGCCACGGGCGAGCGACTGACCGGCGCCCTCGTCTGGCATACTTCGGCCCGTCCAGACGCAGGAGGAACCGTGGCAGCGACAGGCCTATCCGGTGATCCAGTCGAGTACCGCGCGCGTCTCGTGGAGCAATCCGATGAGCAGATCGACGCTTGGGCGGCGGAGCTCATGCGTGACGTCGCGATCCGGCGGGGGGTTCTGAAGGTCATCGAGGACTTCCGCCGGACGACAGGCCTCGACGAAGCCGGTTTCGAACGCGTGTTCGCTTCTGGCGGAGGGCCGCCCGCGGTCGTCGGGCGGGACGCGTCGGGACGGGTGATGGTCCCGGCGATCACCCTGTTTGCGTTGGTTCCCGGTATCCGCTCCCAGGTGGCCGACGCCCGTGACCGGCTGATCGCGTACCTCGTCGCCAACTTCGGGGAAATCGTCTACGTCTGACCGGGCCAGGGGCGCCACGACATCGCCCGGTCGGCGTCTGGCGGGTCTCCTCAGGCTGATCCATCCGTTCCCCTCCATCGTCGACGGCATGGCCACGGCGGCGATCGCCATGTTCGCTGGTGGGGACGGACTCAGCGCCCTTCGGCTCGGGGGCTCGATGGTCGCCCTGCAGGCGTCGATCGGGGCGCTCAACGACATCGTCGACGGTGCGGCGGATACGGGCCGCAAGCCCGGGAAGCCGATCCCGTCCGGGATCGTGTCGAAGGGCGCGGCCAGTCTTGTGGTCGTGGCTGCTGCCGTGGCAGGGTTGGTCCTCGCGGCGCCCTCGGGACCCTGGCTGGCGGCCCTGGCGCTCGTGATCCTGGGCGTGGGCTATGCCTACGACCTTGTGGCGAAAGGCACGCGCTGGTCATGGCTGCCGTTCGCGATCGGGATCCCGTTGCTGCCGGTCTTTGCGTGGTTGGGCGCGGCCGGCGCCCTGCCGTCGCTGTTCCTGGTACTCGTCCCGGCGGCCGTCGTGGCCGGCTCGGCGCTCGCCATCGCCAATGCCCGAGCCGACGTTGAGCGTGACATGGATGCCGGCGTGGCGTCCGTCGCGACCTGGCTCGGCCTCGACCGTGCGTGGCTCGTCGCAGCGATCCTGTTCACGAGCGTCGTCGTGGTTGCGAACGGATCGCTGTGGCTCGCCCGAGGTTCACTTACCTCACTCGGACCGGCGGTCGTGGCCGGCGTCGTCATCGCGATCGGGATGGCCTGGTCGCCGGGCGCCGGGGGCACGCCCGCCCGGCGCGAACGTGCGTGGGAGATCGAGGCCGTCGGCGTGGCGTTGCTGGCGGCAGCCTGGCTGTGGGGTCTCGGCGACTTCGCCTAATAGTTGGGGTTGTCGCTGCGCACGATGGCGATCGCGTTCTCGAGCTTCAGCTTGGCGATGGTCAGGTATTTCGCCAGGTTCTGGCGATCCGTCTCCGGGATCGAGCCCCGGAGCTCCGGGCTGCGGAGGACCGCGACGAGGTGTTCGACCGCGTCGGCCAGCTCCTGCTTCGCGTTGACCAGCGAATCGTCGGAAATCGCAACGGGCGGTGATGTCTCCACCCAACGCGACGTTTCGTCGGGCGCGTCGGCCACGTCGCCCACGCCGGCCGGTGCGGCGCCTTCCGGTGGGGGAGCGAACTCACGGTCCTCGTCGTCCGCCGGCCGGGTGGGGCGTGCCCGACGACCCTCGATCTTCTCCCGCAGTTTGATGAGGGTCAGCTCTCCCCGGGCGACCTGCGCCGCAAGGCGGCGTCGCTTTTTCGGGTCGTCGACTTTCATGAGCTCGTACGCGTGCGAGAGGCTGTCCTTGCGCAAAGACACGAGCTCGCGGATCTCCGGCGGCGCATCGGCCAAACGGAGCCGGTTCTCGAGATAGCCCTTGTCCTTGCCCAGCTTGTCGGCCAGTTTCCGGATGCTGTAGCCGTGCTGGTGGATCATCCTGTCGAACATGGCCGCTTCGTCGAGCGGCGTCAGGTCCTCGCGCTGGAGGTTCTCGATGATCGCGATCTCGAGGGCCGTGTCGTCATCGATGTCCTCGATCAGGGCTGGGATCGTCTT
>JBKKCW010000310.1:0-3046 GCA_046712485.1 Candidatus Limnocylindrales bacterium | reverse complement strand
GGGCGGGGGCCAGTACGACCTGGTGACGGCGTCGGGTGACGCGAGCCTGCGGCTCGTCGCGGGCAACTTCGTCCAGCCCGTGAACGTCGACCTGGTTCCGAGCTACGCCGAGATCTTCCCCGACCTGAAAGACAAGGACTACAACACGGTCGACGGCGTCCACTACGGTATCCCGCACGGACGAGGCGCCAACATCCTGATGTGGCGCACCGATGAAGTGACCGAGGCGCCGACGTCGTGGACCGAGATGTTCGATCCGGATTCGCCGTACGCCGGCAAGTTCTCGGTCTACGACGCGCCGATCTACATCGCGGATGCGGCGGTCGTCCTGATGACGACGAACCCAGAGCTTGGGATCACCAACCCCTACTCGCTCGATGACACCCAGTTCCAGGCGGCCATCGACCTGCTGAAGCGGCAGAAGCCGGCCGTGGGCGAATACTGGGGCGACTACACCAAGCAGATCAGCTCGTTCCAGAATGGCAACACCGTGCTGGGCACCACCTGGCAGGTCATTGCCAACGTGCTGCAAGGGTCGGACCCGCCGGTGCCGGTCGAGGTGACGAAGCCAGTCGAGGGCGCAACCGGATGGTCAGACACGTGGATGATCAATTCGAAGACCAAGAACATCAACTGCGCCTACAAGTTCTTGAACCACATCACGTCGCCCTCAACGAACATCCAGATCGCGGAGTACTTCGGTGAGGCACCGGGCAACTCCAAGTCATGCGAGCTGGCGACCAACCCCGACCATTGCGCGATCTTCCACGCCGCGGAGACCGAGTACAGGAACGACGTCTGGTATTGGACCACTCCAGTGGCGGACTGCCTGGACGGTCGCACCGACGTGAAGTGCAAGGACTTCGCTGCCTGGGTCGAAGCCTGGACGGAGATTCGAAGCGAGTAGCCGTCGGTCGTCGATCGACATGTCCCTTCGCGACGGCCGTCGCCGTCGCGAGGGGAGCAACTCACGGACGAGCCACGAGTGACGAGCGCCAGCCGCGAGATCCCCCTGCCTCAATCCAGCGGACCGCGTCGAATCGCGGCATGGCTGTTCCGACGGCCAACCTTGCGCCTCGGGATGCTCCTTGCCACGCCGGTCGGGTGGCTCGTCCTTCTCTACCTGGGATCGCTCGCCGTCCTGTTCCTCAACGCCTTTTTCACACGGGACGCATTCAGCGGGCAGACCATCTACCAGCCGACGTTCGAAAACTTCGCCCGGTTGCTCCGGGACCCATATCCCGGGATCACCCTTCGGACATTGGCCATGGCCGTCGCCGTGACGCTGACTTGCGCGGTGCTCGCGCTGCCGATCGCCTATTTCATGGCACGAGTCGTCCCACCGCGGCTGCGCAGTGCGCTGGTCGTGGCCGTCATCGTGCCTCTGTGGGCCAGCTACCTGATCAAGGTCTACTCGTGGCGGCTCATCCTCGCTGAGGAGGGCATCCTCAATGAGGTACTCCGGCCGTTCGGACTGGCCGGCCCGGGCTTTGGCGACGTGGCGGTCTGGCTGGTGTTCACCTACCTATGGCTGCCGTACATGATCCTGCCTGTCTATGCGGGTCTCGAACGCATCCCGGATTCAGTGCTGGAAGCGTCGGCAGACCTCGGCGGGCGGGCGTTCGTCACGTTCCGCCGGGTGATCCTGCCGCTGGTCCTGCCAGCAGTCGTTGCCGGCTCCATCTTCACGTTCTCCCTGACCCTCGGCGACTACATCGCCCCCGCGCAGGTGTCCACCACGATCTTCATCGGCAACGCCATTTACTCCAACTTCGGGGCCGGCAACCTCCCACTCGCCGCGGCGCTTTCGGCGATCCCGCTTCTGACGGTGATCGCCTACCTGCTCGTCGCGCGTCGGCTCGGCGCATTCGAGGCGCTCTGATGACGATCGGAAGGGGTCCCAGGATCGCGCTCGGTGTCGTCACCGTATTGATCCTGCTGTTCATCTATGTGCCGATCGGCCTGATCTTCGTGTACTCATTCAACTCGGGAACAACACCCGCCTGGCCCCCCGTCGGGTTCACCCTCGACTGGTGGACGCTCGCGCTCGCCAACACGGGGCTCCAGCAGGCGTTCCTTACCTCGATCGCCGCGGCGCTCGCGGCAACTGGCATTGCCCTCGCCCTGGGCACGCTTGCCGCGATGGCCGTGTCGCGCTATGCGTTCTTTGGCCGCGAGGCGATCTCCTTCGTCGTCGTACTGCCCATCGCGCTCCCGGGCATCGTGACCGGGATGGCGCTGAGCACCACCTTCGCGCAGACGGGCTTCCCGCTCGGGTTCTTCGCGATCGTGGTCGGACATGCAACGTTCTGCATCGTCATCATCTACAACAACGCGCTTGCGCGCCTTCGGCGCGTCGCGCAGTCGTTCGAGGAAGCGTCGGCAGACCTCGGCGCTGACACTTGGATGACGTTCCGGTTCGTGACCTTGCCGGCAATGCGTTCCGCGATCCTCGCAGGCGCGCTCCTGGCGTTTGCCTTGTCCTTCGACGAAGTGATCGTGACGATCTTCACGGCGGGGGGCGTCAAGACACTGCCGATCTGGATCTTTCAGAGCTTCCGGTTGGCCAACCAGCTCCCATTGGTCAACGTCGCTGGGGTCGTGGCGATCCTGCTATCCGTGATACCGGTCTATCTGGCCACGCGCATCAGCAGCGCCGTGGCCGTCACCCGAACCTGAACGGGCATCATCGCCACTTGTAGCCAACGTCGACCACGAATGCGAGAACGGGCATCATCGCGATCAGCGCAGGGATCAGTCGTCGACGCATGGGGCACCTCCACCGGCAGTTGACGCCGAGGCTCGGACGGCGGTGAGACCCCTCCGAGGAGTGCCCGGTCCGTGGACCGCCAGCGACAGTATCGCGGCGGCCCCTTAGCTGCGACTTACCGCGCGGCGGACCCGGCCGTCGCCCAGGGCCGGACGAAGGATCGGCGTGATGGCTTCTGTTGTGGTCGGAGGGCAGCCGACTGCGCGGCTCGGCGACTGAGCGCCTGTTGGATCTCGTTGGTCAGGCGACGCCCGACAGGGGTTCGCGCGAGCCACT
>JBKKCW010000309.1:0-3652 GCA_046712485.1 Candidatus Limnocylindrales bacterium | reverse complement strand
GTACTCGAGCCACGGCGTGGCACCCCAGATCGCGAGGCTGACCGCAAGGGCCGTCACCGCGGCGACCAGGGCCACGATCAGGACCATGGAGAGGTGCCTGCGATTATCTCGATCCAGGCCGGCCCGCGCCGCGAACCAGGCAGCGAGCGAGGCTGGGTGAAGCTTGAGCGCCGCCACAAGGAGCGCCATGCCGCCGGCGACGCTCGCCGTAGTCCGCGAGGATGTGGCGGCGAGCAGCATCGCGCCGTAGAGGAGTGGGAAGAACACATCGAGATTGCCGAAGAGCAGGCCGATCGCGAATGGCAGGACCAGCGGCGTGCAAGCCAGCACCGGGACGAGCACGGTCCGCCGCGGGCGACCGGGGCTGAACCGTCGGCGCATCGCCTCGGCGATCGCCAACAACCCGAGAACCGCACCGGCGTCCCAGGCAAGCAACATGACGCGGCTCGGTACAGCGGCGAATGGGACGAGCGCCTGGGCCACAAGGGGTGGGTAGGAATAGAACAGGCTCGGCGCGGCCGGGGCCGTCCCGGCGAGCATGGCCGGGTCGTATGGTGAACCACCGGCGGCGATTGCGCGAGCGCCGGCGAGCAAAAGCTCGAGGTCAAAGCCGACCTGCTCAGGTGAACCAGCGTCCAACTGGATCGCGATCCACACCAGTCCCGCCCATCCGATCAGGCCGATGAGGATCCAGGCCACGAGCAGCCGATTGGTCGAGTCAGCCACGTCCGCATCCTATCCGCCGCCATAGTCCGTTCGTAGGGTTCGGTCGTGGCCCAGGCACTGGTACGCTCCAACCAATGGCTGCCACCGCCCCTGCCCAAGCCTCTGCACAGATCGATCCACGCGTGCGCTGGCTCCTGATCGGCGTGGCGGTCTCCATTGCCGCGTTCCCGGTGATCGACTTCCTGAAGGCGGCCGCCAACCCGAACATCAATGGCTATGGCGGCATCGACTACAGCTTGTACATGGAGGCGACACGAAGGTGGCTCGCGGGAGGGCCGTTCTTCGAGCCGTACCAGCTCGCGGGGCCGTATTCGATCCGCATGGGTGACGTCCTGTACCAGCCAAACGCGCTGTGGCTGTTCGTGCCATTCACCGTGCTGCCCGCGTTCCTGTGGTGGGCGATTCCGCTTGGGGTGACCGCCTGGTCGATCGTGAAGTTGCGACCTTCAGTGCTTGCCTGGCCGTTCATCGCGCTGTGCCTGGCCTGGCCACCGACGCTCGCTCGGACCGTGGCGGGGAACCCGGTCATGTGGGTCGTTGCCGCGCTCGCCCTTGGCTGCCTCTACCGCTGGCCGAGCGTCGGCGTGCTGCTCAAGCCGTCACTCTTCCCGTTCGCCTTCATCGGCATGCGCGACCGGCGGTGGTGGCTCGCCCTGGGCATCTGGGTGCTCGCCAGTCTGCCGTTCGGGACGATGTGGCTCGACTGGCTCCATGCGGTGGCCAACGGCCAGGGCGGTGGCCTCTTCTACTCCTTCCAGGACGTCCCGATCCTTCTGCTGCCGATCATCGCCTGGAAGCTCCGATAGAACCCTGGCCTGGGCGCGATCGATACCGGGACGTCTCTGGGCGGTTCTTCCCCGCCATGCCAGCAAAGGGATCGCCATGACCGCGACGTCGCCGAGGCTGTATAGAAGCGATGCGGCTTCACCACGAGCGTTCATCAGGACCCGCGCGTAGTCCAGCCACATTCCGAGGAATGGCACGGACAGGACAACGCCGACGGCGAACGCCAACCACCAGGACCGGGTCCGAATGCCCACCATCGCGAACGGAAAGAGCGACGGCTTCATGAGGACCGCGACGGCCGGCCATCCAAACTGAGTGCCGAGAGCAAGCGCGGCAACAACCCATAGGACGGGGTTGCCCGTCTCGATTCGCCACCAGGTCGACGGGACTGTCAGACATGCCACGATGCAAGCCCAAGCGATCATCGATGGCCGCCAGGTCCAGACCGTCCACGCGACGATGGCGATTGGAATCGTCCACCAGAGGACGGCCGGGAGGAAAGTGAAAGGCGCGAACAGTATCAGAACGGTTGGCGGGTAGAGGACAACCCCGTGGCGGATCGGATAGGGTCCCTCGATCTGAAGTGGTAGGTAGAATGGGCCCCCCGCCAACCATGTCCGAGTCGCATCCATGTACAGGCGGTAGTCGATACCGACCAAGGGCAGAACGCCCTGCGGATTTCTCACCGCAACGACGATCTGAGCGGCAAGGAAGCCGAGCGCGAGCATCAAGAGAGCGCGAGCCAGGAGGTACCTGCGCCTCGCCAGTCGGCAACGACCGGATCTCGCATCGACCTCAGCCACGGTCGTCAATCGCCCCATCTCCCATTTTCCGGGTCTTGCTGAGGCGCTGTTGTAGGCCTCCGGCCCAGCCACGCCAAGATCGGAATGAACAGAATGGGGATGTTCGCCAGTGACCGCGTGATCGGCGCCTCCCAGTTCGTAGCCACCGTGATGTATTGCGACCAATAGGGTAGGAACGCGACGGAGACGACCGCGGCCGCAGCTAGCGCGATCCACCAGGATCGCCGCCAAATCCCGATCAGGGCGACGGGTGCGAAGGCCGGCTTGAACAGTCCGAGAACGCTCGGCCATCCCCAGATGACACCCGCGGCCACAAATCCGGCCGACCATAGGTCGCTGTTCCCGACGACGAACGAACCCTGCGTTCGTGGCCAGAGCAGGCACAGGGCCATGAGCGGCCACGTCCACATCGCTGGTCGAGTGCGCCAGATCGCGAACCCGATCAGGCCGATCGGGATGAGGTACCAGGCAAACCAAGGGAGAAATACGAACGCTGCGAAGAGCAGGATTGCCGGCGGCGGATAGAGGTTGTCGACGTTGATCTCGATGTGGTACGGGGCGCCCGTCAGCTGACGGTCGCCATACATCACGCCGGTCTCCAGCCATCGGCGTCCGAGGCTCACGTAGAAGTTGAAGTCTTCGCCAACGTTGCCCAGGTCGCTGTCCGAGCGCCAGATCTGCACGAAGACGGCAACGGCGAGGCCAAGGATGATCGCGGTGGCGGCGAGCAGCACCATCCGGCCAATGAATACCGCGCGGCCGCTACGCCAAACGTCCTCTTTCACGCACCACTCCAGCCCTCCGATGTGAGCGCTGCCGATGCTACGCTGCGGCGGCCTTGCGTACTCCCCTGCTCCTGTACGGGCTGGCGTTCGTGGTCCGTACCGTGCTCATGTTCATGTACCCGGATCCGGGCTACACCGATTCCTATTACTACGTGGACGTCGCGCGAGCAATCGCAAGCGGACAGGGTCTCAACGTCGACTTCGTCTGGATCTTCGCCGAAGTCGGCGGCAAGCTGCCCGCCGATCCAGTCCTCCCGGTGCCCTCGAACGCCCACTGGCTGCCACTCGCCTCGATGATCCAGGCGCCGTTCATCGTCCTCCTTGGTCCCACCGCGTTCGCCTCGGCGCTTCCCGTGGTGCTGATCGGCTCGCTCGCCGCCCCGCTGACATGGGCAATCGCACGCGACGTCGGAGCGTCGAGAACGGTCCAGCTAGGTGCGGGCGTCCTCGGGGCGATCCCGGCGGCCGGAACGGTCTTCATGGCGCAACCTGAGAACTTCGCGATCTTCCAGCCCCTGGTCGCCGCGATCCTGTGGTTGGCGGCCCGAGGCC
>JBKKCW010000308.1:0-4092 GCA_046712485.1 Candidatus Limnocylindrales bacterium | reverse complement strand
CGAGGGCGACGTCCTCGACCGTGTGATGCTCGTCGACCTGGAGGTCGTCTTCGGCGTTGACGGCGAGGTCGAACAGGCCGTGGTGTGCCAGCGACCCGAGCAGGTGATCGTAGAACCCGACGCCCGTGGCCACGGAGGTGGTGCCGCTCCCGTCGAGACCAAGCGTGATCGTCACCGACGTCTCGCGGGTCGAGCGGGCGACGGTGACGCGGCGTCCCTCCCGTGGACCGAGCGTCAACTCGCCCAGCGGCGTCGTCATGCCTGCCCCGCCTCGATGGCCACGGCGGCGGCGATGAGTCGATCGTTCTCGAGCGGGTCGCGGACCGTCAGGCGCAGGTACGCGGCCAGGACATGCCCGCCGCCGAAGGTGCGAGGCACCAACCCGCGACGAAGCAGGCCCTCGGCGACGGCCGCGGCACGTTCGGCCGAGCCAAAGTCGACGAGCACGAAGTTGGTGACCGACGGACCGACGGACCAGCCCGCGTCACGGAGCCCATGAGTCAGCCGTGTTCGTTCGTGCGCGACGCGAGCGAGGTTTGCTTCCAGAATCGTGTCGTCCAGGAGGGCCTCGGTCGCGATCGTGACCGAGATGACGGACACGGATCCCGGCGGACGATACGGATTGAGCCGCGCGATGACTTCTGGACGGGCGATGGCGAACCCGACGCGGAGCCCGGCGAGCGCGTACGCCTTGCTGATCGTGCGAACCACGACGAGTCGCGGATACGCATCGCGGAGCCCGACGAGGGACATCCCGACGAACTCGGCGTACGCCTCGTCGATCACGACGATTGGGGCCGCGTGGCCCTCGGCCTGGGCGTCCGCGGCAAGCAGCGCCAGGAGCGCTTCGATCCGGCCGGATGGCTCGGCCAGGGCCGTTGGGTTGTTCGGGCTGCACAGCCAGACGACCGCGGCCCCGCGTGCGGCGGCCCGGGTCGCATCGGGATCCAGGGCCCACCCTTCGGCGGATGGTCGACGCGGCACTGCGACCACCGATGCCCCGCGTTGCTCCGTGCAGACCCTGTACATTGCGTACGACGGTGTCGGGACGACCGCGCGATTGCCCGCGGCAAGGAAGGCCTTGCCAATGAGGTCGAGGATCTCGTCCGCTCCAGCTCCGACGAGTAGTTCGTCGGTGCCCACGCCGTACCGCGCTGCGGCGGCCGCGATCAGGCGCCGATAGTCCGATGGTGGGTACTCGGACAGGGGCGCGTCGAATTCGCCCGCGGCCAGGAGTTGACGGGCAAGGGCAGGTGGCGTCGGCGAGGTGTTCAGATCGAAGCGGACGATGCTCTGCGGGTCGACGGCGTATCGCGCGGCGACCTCCTCGTCGGTCGCCTCCCAGGTGTAGGTTGCCGCCGCGGTGGGGGAGGTGAACGTCACCGCTGTCGGGCTCACCGGTCGTCCGCCCCAAAGCGGATCTCGACGGCATCGCGATGGGCGAGAAGGCCCTCCGCTTCGGCAAGCGCGCCGATCGTTTCGCGGATGCCCGCAAGGCCCTCGCGGGTGACGCGTTGGATCTGCGTGTACTTGCCGTACGCCTCGACGGAAAGCGCCCCGGACGCGCGCGCCAGGCCGCCGGTCGGCAAGACGTGGTTGGCGCCGGTCGCGTAGTCACCGGCGGACTCGGGCGCCCAGGGGCCCGCGAAGATCGAGCCGGCATTGACGAGGCGCTCGATCGCAGGCTCCAGCGGCTCGACGTCGACCGACAGGTGCTCGGGTGCGTAGTCGTTGACGAACGCGATGGCGGCATCGAGCGACGGGGCGAGGGCGATGCAGCCGTGGGCACGGAGCGCGCTTGCCAGGATGTCGCGGCGCGAGGCTCGTTCGAGCGCCCGGTTGACGGCGTCCTCCACGCGATCGGCGAACGCCGCATCGGTTGTCACCAGGATGGCGGGCGAGTCAGGGCCGTGTTCGGCCTGGGTGATGAGGTCCGCGGCCACCCGCGCCGGGTCGGCCGGCGGATCGGCGAACACCATGCCCTCGGAAGGACCGGCCGGGAGATCGATCCCGACAGCGCCGACGACCTCGATCTTGGCCGCTGTCACCCAGGCGTTGCCTGGTCCCACGATCCGATCCACCGGTCCGATGCCGGCCGCGGGGAGGCCGTACGCGAGCGCGCCGACCGCCTGGGCGCCACCGGCCACGATGAAGCTCTTGACCTCGAGCAGGCCGGCGACCCCGAGCAGCACATCGTTGGTCACACCGGTGCGGTCGGCTGGGGAAGCCACGACGACGCTGCCGACACCGGCGACCTGGGCCGGGACCACGGTCATAATCAGGGACGACGGATAGGGCGCCGATCCACCGGGCACGTAGGCTCCGACACGCGCGAGGGGTGTCCAGCGCCGCTCGATCTCGATCCCCGGAGCAATCGTGGTCGTCCCCGATGCCGGTCGCTGGGTCTCGGCGAAGCGTCGGATGTTGTCGATCGCCTGGTCGAGCGCTTGGCGAATCTTTGGGCTGAGGCGATCCCGTGCGCGACGGAGCTCGGCGGGATCCAACACCAGGCGGCCGTCGGGTCGTCCGCCACCAACCTCCACGTTTGCCGCCCGGACCGCGGCATCACCACCGGCACGGACCGCATCGAGCGTCCGGCGCGCCGATGCTCGCACGGCCTCGTCGGGCACCGCGCCGCGCCGAACCAGCGTCGCGTAGTCGAGTCGGGCATCCTCGTCCCCGGCAGCCACAGCCGCCAAATCAAGGCGACGGAGCCGCAGGCCTGGCTCGGCGGCAGCGTTCGCGCCGGTCGACTGCGTCGCGCTGGCAGCGCTCATGGAACGATCTTCTCGATCGGCAGGACCAGGATGCCCGAAGCACCTGCCGCCTTGAGACGCGGCAGCAAGTCCCAGACGTCGTCCGCGCCAACGACCGAATGGATCGCGATCATGCCGGCGTGCGCCAGCGGGATCACGGTGGGGGACTCCATCGCCGGCAGCAGGCCCTCGATCTCGGCCAATGTCGCCGCCGGTGCGTTCATCATCAGGTACTTGCGATCGCGAGCCGCGATGACCGCGGTAAGCATCGTGTCGATTGCGGCCAGCTCTGGGGCACGCTCGCGGTACGCCGTCGGGTTGGCCACGAGCACGGCTTCCGACGACATCACGTCGCCGACCTGGCGCAGCCCGTTCATGACGAGCGTCGACCCAGTCGACACGAGATCGACGATCCCTTCGGCGAGACCCAGGCGCGGCGCCACCTCGACGGCACCCGAGATCGGGATGATCTCGACCGGGATGCGCTGTTGCTCGAAGAACCGCCTCGCGGTGTTCGGATGCGAGGTCGCGACCCGCTTGCCGGCAAGATCGGCGACGCTCGTGTAGGGCGAATCGTTGGGCACCGCGGCGGCCAGGCGGCAGCGACCGTACCCGAGCGACCTGACCCGGGGCAGCTCGGCACCGGTCTCGCTGATCAGGTCATCTCCGGTCACGCCGAGATCGGCGACGCCGTCCCCGACGAACTCGATGATGTCGTTCGTGCGGACGAACAGGATGTCGAGGTCGTAGTTCTGGACCTTCGCGACAAGCATTCGGTCGTGCTCGTCGAAGATCAGGCCAGCGTCGTGGAGCAGGCGCAGGGTCGGTTCGACGAGGCGGCCCTTGTTCGGGATCGCAAGGCGGAGGCGCGGGCTCATCGAGGGGTCGTCGCCAGCTTGTGGAGCATCCGTCGGTAGCCACCTTCGCCGTGGTTCAGCCAGGAGGCGATTCGGGTGATCGTGGCGGTGCTGGCGCCCGTCTGGCGGGAGATCTCCGCGTAGTGGAGGCCGCCATCGAGCAAACGGACCACGGCCCAGCGCTGCGCCATATCGCGGAGTTCGGTGAGCGTGCACAGGTCGCGGAAGAATCGTTCGGTTTCCTCGATATCGTCCAGGCGGAGGATCGCCCCGAAGAGCGCTTCGACCTCCGGCGTCCGCCAGTCGTCGGCCATGATTGCCATTGCCTCACCCGTTGTAGCGTAGTAGCGTGCTAATACGATAGCATGGTGATATGAGCGACGCAAGCAGCTTCGACGTGCTCCCGGCGATCGACCTGCGCGGCGGACGGGTGGTCCGCCTGCAGCAAGGCGACTTCGCACGCGAGACCGCCTACAGCG
>JBKKCW010000307.1:0-2939 GCA_046712485.1 Candidatus Limnocylindrales bacterium | reverse complement strand
CGGGCATCCCTGGCATGTCGTCCTCAGGCGCGAGTTCGAGACAGCTCCCTCGTGGACGGATGCAAATCGTGCAGATCGGGCAGGAAGTCGGAGCTCTTCACGCTCACGTGTGCCAGATGTGCGCCTGACAACGACACGTCCCTCCCGGGAGGCCCGCGGAGGCCCGCCGGCCGCGGAGTCCCGCGGCTCAGCACAGACGTTGGGATGCTCACAGTCACCGCCCTGCCACTGTCGCCTCGGAACGGCCTATGCTATTCTCCCGCTTCGGCCGTGCCGGGTCCTGATATGGCCGCGCCGGTCGTCGCACAGTCGGTAACGAAGGGGATAGACCATAGCTCGAGACCTGCGCGTAAACCAGATGATCCGGATCCCACAGGTCCGGGTGGTCGATGAAGAAGGTGCCCAGCTTGGTGTAATGCCCACGCCGAAGGCGCTCGAGATGGCGCAGGAACGAGGACTGGACCTCGTCGAGGTCGCCCCGATGGCATCCCCACCGGTGGTCAAGTTCCTGGATTTTGGACAGTACAAGTACGAGCTGACGAAGCGAGAAAAGGAAGCCAAGCGCAAGCAACGGTCGGTGACCTTCAAGGAGGTCCGCCTCTCGCCGAAGATCGGCGTCGGTGACTTCGATACGAAGGTGCACCGGGCGATCGAATTCCTCGAGGACGGTGATCGAATCAAGGTGACCGTCCGGTTTCGCGGTCGGGAGCTGACCCACCCGGAGCTCGGTCGGAACCTCATCGCGAGGTTCGCGGATCGGGTCAAGGACCATGGGATCCCGGAACGGACGCCGTTGCTCGAGGGCAAGTCGATGCACATCACGATGGCATCGACCCACAAGCCAAAGGGTCACGAGGGTCCGCCCCCGAGATCCGCCGGGGGCGGGGAGCCGCGTTCGGTGACCACCGCGGCGATCAAAGCGGGACCGACGGCAACGCCGTCGCCCCCCACCGAGGCAGCGGCGACAGCACCGGCAAGGACAACCGAACCGACGACAACGCCAGCCGCGGCCAGAACGGCGGCTCCCATGCCGCCGGCCGAGCCAGCGACAGAGACGAAGGCCCCGGCCGCGAAAGCCCCGGCCGCGGAACCAAAACGAACAACTGACAAGACGCCGGCACCGGAGCCGGTCCGAACCGGAGAGTGAGGCCAGAGTGCCCAAGATCAAGAGCCACAAGGCAGCCCAGAAGCGGATCGGTGTGACCGGCAGCGGCAAGTTCATCCGCGTCAACGCCTGGAGTGGCCATCACCTCGAGATCAAATCATCCCGTCGCACGCGCCGGTATGCCGGCAAGTCGCTGATCGGGCCCGAGCACGCCAGGCAGGTCCGTCGCCTGCTGCCGTACCTCTAGGAGCAGGTTCACCCCATGTCACGAGTCAAGCGGGGCGTCACGGCCCACAAGCGTCACAAGCGCCTGCTCCAGGACGCTGAAGGCCGCAAAGGCGCCAAGTCTCGCCTGATCAAGCCAGCGCGCGAGGCCTTGCTCCACGCACTCGCCTACGCGACCCGTGACCGCAAGCAGCGCAAGCGCCAGATGCGCGAGCTGTGGATCGTCCGGATCAACGCCGCCGCTCGCCAGAACGGCCTGACCTACGGCCAGTTCATCAACGGGCTCAAGAAGGCCGAGGTCGAGATCGACCGGAAGATCCTGGCCGATCTGGCCATCCGCGATGCGGCCACCTTTGGACGGATCGCGGAGCTCGCCAAGGGCGCCTAGCGGCCCCTCGCCCTGTTACCCTTCGACGAGCCCTCGACGTCATTGACGGTCGAGGGTTCGTGATTCCCGGGCCGAACACGTTAGACAAGGAATCAGGTGGATCTCGCTGACCTGACCCGCGATCTCGAGGCATTGCGCGCGGACGCGCTGGCATCGATCAAGCGCGCCGCCAACACTGCCGGCCTCGATACGGTCGAGCTGGACGTGCTCGGCAAGAAAGGGCGACTGACGACCGTTCTGCGAGGTATTGGAGCGCTGCCGGGGGAGGATCGGCCCAAGGTGGGCGCCGTGGCCAACGCTGTCCGCATGGCGATCGAATCGGCGCTTGCCGAGCGGAGCCAGGCGCTGCGCGGCGCCGAGCTCGAGGCACGGTTGGCGGCCGAGGCCGTCGACGTCACGACCCCGGGTCGTCCGGTCCGCCGCGGCTCGCTCCACCCGAGCATCGAAGCGATGCGCGAGATCGCCGAGATCTTCGAGCAGTTCGGGTTTGTGACCTACGAGAGCCCCGAGATCGAGGACGATCGAACCAACTTCCAGATGCTTAACATCCCACCGGATCACCCGGCGAGGGACCTGTGGGACACGTTGTACGTCGACGTTGAAGGCATGTTGTTGCGGACGCACACGTCCCCGGGCCAGATCCGCGTGATGCAGACCGAGCGACCACCGATCCGGGCATTGTTGCCGGGTCGCTGCTTCCGCTACGAGGCCATCGACGCAAGCCATGGCTCCGAGTTCTTCCAGGTCGAAGGGCTGATGATCGACGAGGGCACGGCCATGGCGGACCTGAAGGGGCTGCTCGTGCAATTCGCCAGGGCAATGTACGGCGAGGACAAGCGCACGCGGTTCCGGCCCGGCTACTACCCGTTCACGGAGCCGAGCGTGGCCTTCGACGTCGAATGCCTGGTCTGCGGCGGCACCGGGTGCCCCGCCTGCGGCAGGAGCGGCTGGATGACGATCCTCGGCGCCGGGATGATCCATCCGGTCGTCCTCCAGTACGGCGGGCTCGACCCCGAGCGCTACCAGGGGTTCGCCTTCGGGATGGGTCCGGAGAGGATCAAGATGCTCAAGCACGGGATCACGGATCTGCGCCTGTTCCTCGAGAACGACCTGCGCTTCCTGGAGCAGTTCCGGTGAGGGTGCCGCTCTCCTGGTTACGGGACTACGTCGACATCCAGTTGACGCCGGACCAGCTTGCCGAGCGCTTGACGCTCCTCGGGA
>JBKKCW010000306.1:0-5247 GCA_046712485.1 Candidatus Limnocylindrales bacterium | reverse complement strand
TTGCCGAGGTTGTTCACGGTGCTGTCCGTGATGATGTTCCCGGCCGAGCCGGAGGTCGTGACGCCGTTCCGGGTGTAACACTCCGACGCCCCGTTGGTGGCGATGATCGTATTCCGAAGGATCAACGCTGCCTCGTCCGGGCCTTCGGGGTCGTAGACGACGATGCCGCCGCCACCCCCGTTGGTGACCGTTACAGTCGCGTTGCCCGCGATGGTCGAGCTTTCGACCGTCAGGGTTCCGCCGACGGTGAAGATCGCGCCGCCGGCTCCCCGGCCGTTCCGTGCGTCGTCGCCACCTGTCTGGCCTCGCTCGGCAACGTTCCCCGTGAAGGTGCTGTTGATGACCTCGATGTCGGAGAGGTAGCCGAAGATCGCCCCGCCAAGTCCGGCGCCACCGCCGCCTGCGTGCTCGCTGCCGTCGCCGGCGAACGTCCCGCCTTGACCGCGGCCGCCGAAGAGGCCGTCGAACTCAGCGCCGTTGCCGCCACCGCCACCAAAGTCGCCGTGACCACCATTGTTGCCGAGTCCGGCGCTGCCGCCCCCGCCGCCGCCAAAGCCGCCGTGCCCCCCGTCGCCGGCATCGCCGCCGCCGCCTCCCCCGCCGCCGTACGCGCCGTCGCCGCCGGGCTCGCTGTTGATCGGGTCGAAGAACGGGACTCGTTCGGTCGCGCCCCCGCCACCGCCGCCGGCGCATTCGGCATCGTCGCCCTCCACCGACCCGATGGGGCCCTCGACACCACCGGCGCCGCCGCACGGCTCCCCTGGGACGTGCCCAACGGCCGAGGTCACACGGCTGCCGCCCCCCCCGCCCTCGCCGCTGGCGTCGCCACCGTTTCCGCGCGAACCGCCGCCACCACCGCCGCTGAATCCAGCGTGGCCGCCGTTCCCCGACAGGCCACCACCGCCGCCCCCGCCGAACTGGTCGGCGAAGGAGCCGTCGCCACCCTCGGCGCGGTTGCCCTCGAACGTGCTCCACTGCACGAGCAGCTCGCCACGAAACACCACGTCAAGAATCCTGATACCCGTTACGTAGATCGCGCCGCCCGCGCCCATGCCACCGCCGCCGCCGTCGTTCCCGTTGCCACCGTGGATCGAGAAACCCTTGATGTGGACCTCGCGGAGGTCCAGAAAACCCGTTGGGCCCACAGCGAAGGCGCGCGTGAGCCGGCCGAGCGGGTGCCGCTGAAGCCGTGCACCGCGGCCCTCGATGGTGATATCCGAGGTGATGATGGGCGTGGCAGTCGGGCCGATGAAGTTGTCTGCGTCGCTGATCGGATCGGCGTACGTAAAGACGGCCATCGGCGGAAGCTCGATCACGTCGTGACCGGATCCACCCGGGCAGGCCGTGTCGAAGAACTGACCGGGGTTCGTCACATCCGGCGCGATGTTGTCGTCCAGGTTGGCCGCGTAGATCGCCTCCTGCAGCGAGCAGAAGCCGTCTCCGTTGATCTCCTGGTTGACCGTATTCACAAGGATCGTCGTGCCCGCCTGCGCAACGGGGACGACGGCCATCAGCGACATGAGCATCGCGGCGATCGTCGTTCCGACCGCGAAGCGCACTGGATTGCGTCCGAGTCTCATCATCCGCTCCCTTCTCAAACCCTTCGGCGCTCCAAAGCGCGCGCGTACCTCGGCCAGCCAGGACGTGGTCCTGCTCATGCGTTCGCTCCTTTGGTCACCACGACCGTCTCGGCAACCCGCTCGAACGCAAGGCCAGCCCGCCCCGCCGCCTCGCGAACCGCATCAGCCGAACCGGCCTCGT
The DNA here is from genome assembly GCA_046712485.1 of Candidatus Limnocylindrales bacterium. Classification (GTDB taxonomy): domain Bacteria; phylum Chloroflexota; class Limnocylindria; order Limnocylindrales; family CSP1-4; genus SPCO01. The sequence continues at coordinate 3,486 of JBKKCW010000306.1, read as the reverse complement.
AGAGGTAGAAGCACGTTTCGTCTTCCGGCACGAAGATCGAGCGCAGGAAGCGCACCTTCGTGCCCTCTCGCGTCACCGATTCGGCCGCGCGGCGGGCCGCCTCCGAGTCAGCGTCGACCGCGACGGCGTTGGCGCGAGAAACGAAACACTCCACGAGAAACTCGGGCATCCATGACCTCCTTGGGTCCTTGGTTGTCGGCATGGTGCGGTCGCCGCCCACGTCCGACCATGCTGTCCACGAGATGGCCGGAGCGCGGCGATGCCTCCACCCTAGGACCCGTTGCCGCCCCGCGAAATCACGGAAACCTCAACGGTTATCGTGCCGCGGATCACCGTCTCCGAGGGCCGGTTCGGGAAGCGACGAGGCGTCGGGACGGTAGTCCTCCGTGCCGGCCACGGCCCCGTGACGTACAACCTGAGGACAGGGTCCTAGGGCCGGACGTCCGTCGATAGGCGACGGGCGAGCTGGGCGCGCGACTGCACGCCGAGCTTGGCGTACGCACGCGAGAGCTGCACCTCAACGGTATGGACGCTGCTGGCAAGCTCCTGGGCGATCTCCTTGTTCGAGCGTCCCTCGACCGCAAGCTCGACGACTCGCGCCTCGGCGGCCGTCAACGCACCTTCGGCCATCGGTCGCCGCGCCCCAAGGCGCTCGATCTGCGACCGGGCCTCCGGCGCCCAACCTGTCGAGCCGATCAACTCGAAGGCCCATGCCGCCGCCTCGAGCGAGCGACGGGCGGAGCCCCAATGCCGGAGTCGGCGTTCCCAGCGGCCGAGCACGAGCAGGCAACGCGCTTGGTCGAAGCGCAAGCCGAACGCATCGTATGCCGCGGCGGCGGCCGCGAGTTGCGATCGCGGCTCCTCATCGCCGGCGTGAGACGAGAGGTCAACCATAGCCCTGCACCGTTCGGCGGTCACGAGGGCCCACGGGTGCTGCTGCTGTTCGGCGAGCTCGGCAAGCCGATCTGACACGCGCCGTGCTTCATCGGTCTCACCCAGCTCGGTGAGCGCCTCCACCAGCTCCGGGACGACCGGGAAGATGCTGTGGTCCTCGATTCCATTTCGCTCGAGGTAGCTCCACGCCAAGCGCAGGCTCCCTGCCGCCTGGACCAATTTGCGCGCCAGGAGAGAGGCAGTTCCATGCACCCGCAACGCCTCGAGCCAGTCCCAGCGCAAACCGGCCGCCTCGCTCTCGGCGATGGCGCCGGCAGCCCAAGGCAGGGCTTCCTCGGGATGGCCTCGCCCGACGGCGAGCATGGCCTGGCAACGATTGAGGGCTGGCGTGGTCAGGAGCTCAGCGTCAGGGGATTGAACCCATTCATCGAGGAGTGCGGAGGCTCGCGCCCATTCCCCCGCTCTCAGCTCGAGCTCGCAGAGACCGAGGCGAAGCCGGACGTAGGACCAGGTCTCGCCCCGCTCGTCGGCCTGTTCCAGGAGCCGCTCGAACGATGCTCGGGCAGCCGCAACGTCTCCGCGGCCGTACTGGCGCTCCGCGGTCAGGGGCTCGAGCGAGCGGAAGATGAAATAGGCATCCGGCGATACAGCATGGAATCGCTGGCGAAGGTCATCGACCGGGCGTCCTCGCAGATATCGTGCCCAGCCCAGCCCGTAGAGCGCTTCTCGTTCCACCTCAGGGCCGGCCGCGCGGGCGGCGGGCAGCGACTCAACGACCGAGTCCTCAGCTTCGGCGAGGCGTTCAACGCGGACGACCGCCAGGTATCGAGCGCGCCTGGCCATGACCAACGCGTGGAGCTCCGGATCGCCGGCACTCTCCGCCATCGCGCGATCGAGATGGTCCCCCCAGTCGTCCACATTGGACCCCAACAGACGACTTTCCTCGGCGAGCAGAAGATGCGCGCGGGCTCTGGCGCGACCAGGCGGCAGGGCGTGCAACTCGGGCTCCAGAAGCTCCGTGACACGCCTCGGTTGCCCGGTCCGCACGAGGTATTCGCCAAGCACGAGGAGGCGATCAGTTCGCTCGGCGGCGCGCGGCGGCGTGAGCCGGAGAGCGTGCCCGGCCAGCTCGACGGAGGCATCGACCGCGCCGCGCGCTGCGGCCGCGGACGCGGCGGTGGCGACCGCCAAGGCAACGTCGGAATCTGGGGACAGGGTCGCGAGCGCGAGGTGGCGCGCCCAACGAGGTTCATCGATCATCGCCTGCGACAACGACCGATGAACGTCCCGGATCTCCGCGCTTCCGGCCTGTTGGCTCGCGGCAGCGGCGAGCAGCGGATGCGATGCCCGCAGACGGTCTCCATCGACGATCAGCAGCCCCGCCCGCACTGCATCATCGATGACGGCCAGATCCACGATCGTGGCAAGCTGGGAATAGCGAAGATCGGCGCTGAGTGCCACCGCGATCAGCGCCCGGCGGAGGGTCCGAGGGAGCGACGCAACGCGGACGCCGAGCAAGTCCTCGACGCGGTCGGGCACGAGCAATTCCTCGGCGTCACGAAGCTTTCGGTCGACGGCCGTCCGCCCGACCTCGAGCGCGAACAACGGATTCCCGCCGGTCAAGTCCAGGATGCGCCGCAGAGCCGGCCGTGGAAGGGTAATGCCGAGCTGCTGCGCCAGAAGCGCGCGAGTTGCACCGAAACTGAGGGCGCCCACCATGACGTGCTCGAGGTCTCGCTTGTCGAACGCTCGGCTGAGTGGGGATGATGTCCTGGAGCGCTCCGTCAGGAGGAATCCCACACGATGCCCGTGTAATCGGCGTGCCGCGAACGTCAGCGCGGCTGCGGAAGAGGCATCAAGCCACTGAATGTCATCAACCGCGACGATGACGGGGTCGCGCTCAGCGAGCCGGCGAAGGACGCCAAGCAGCCCGGCCGCGATGGCCCGCGGTTCTGGCGGGTGTCGAGAAGGCTCGGCCCGCAGCAGCGCCACCTCGAGGGCATGCCGCTGGGGCGCCGGCAGAACCGTGAGCTCGTCGCTTCCGACAGGCTCCAGCAGGTCTCCGATGGCGGCGTGTGAAAGGGTTCCTTCGGTCTCGGTCGGTCGGGCCGAGAGCACCGCGAACCCTCGTTCGGCTGCCGCCGCAATCCCGGCCTCCCAAAGGGTCGTCTTGCCCATGCCGGGATCGCCGCGCAGGAGGAGGCCACGGAAGCCGCGGCCCACCGAATCGAGGAACTCCTCGATCTCTGACAGCTCGGCTTCGCGACCGATGACATCCCGGGCCACGGACGCGCTCCACTCGCGATAGACCCCCGGGCGGCGCGTCTTACATCATGGCATGACCGAATGGCCCCTGGAAGCATGTAACCGGTGCGGCTCGCGAGACCGCCGCAATGCCTCCGGTCAGCCCTCTGGCGCGTCCAGCTCGCGGGCGTAGGCCGGGAACCGGAAACGCTGGCTGCGGGTGAGGATGCCGCCGTGACCGAGCTTGGCGACGGTCCGCTCAGAGGCATCCTCCCCGCAGAGGCCCGCACACGTTGTTGACACGGAACCGGCCCGTGGCCGTGTTGTGCCTGGCAGACAGCACCAACG
>JBKKCW010000305.1:0-2587 GCA_046712485.1 Candidatus Limnocylindrales bacterium | reverse complement strand
GGCGGCGGGGATGCCCAGGGCGGCGATCAGGGCACGACCGCGCGCCTCGGCCCGGGCCAGGTCCCCGGCGGAGGCGGCGACGGGGCGGGTGGAGCGACCGCCCGCGACGAACGGATCGGCGGCGTGCCCGCCCGACGCCCCGATCGCGAGCAGCCCCGCGATGGCGAGCCCGGCCAGCGACAGGCGTCGCGACCGGATGGTGATGGTGCGCATCATCGGCTCCTAGCTGCAGTTGTCGCAGACGTCCCACGGCCCGGCGGCGCCCGACCAGTGGTACGTGCCCCACCAGTCCGCGTCGAACGCGGCCGCGTTGAACGCCCCGAGCATCGCGACGTTGAACGCCGCGCCGACGGACTTGCCGCCGGCCAGCGCGTTCCAGAAGCGCTGCTCGAAGATCCACTCATCGCTGTCCCACTGGACGCCGACGTAGCCGGTGTAGAACTCCGGGCCCTGGTTGCCCGTGATCGTCTTGGTCTTCGCGATCGCGAACGCGTCGGGCATCGTGGTGGTCGCGTCGCCGCCGTGGCACGTCGAGACGAAGACGAGGTTGCTCTGGCGGCCGAGGCGCTTGGCCTTGATGTCCTTCGAGAACACGACGACCTGGTTGCAGTCGCCCGAGTCCTCGCGGAAGCCGGTGTAGCGCCTCCCGTCCGAGTTGAGGTAGTTGTCGCCATGGCTGTGGACGTAGTAGCCCCAATCGTTCGGGGTGCGCTTGAGCGTGGCGGCCTTCGTGAACGCCGCGCCGGTGTAGGCGGTCGCGGTGTGGCCGAGGCGGGCATAGGCGGCCTTGGCGGCGGCCTGCATCTTCGGGACGATCCCGTTCCAGTCGCCGTCGCAGGGCGGATTGAAGGCGGTCGTGTTGACATCGATCGAGGCGGGTTCGGCGGCAAGGACCGGGATCGCGGTTCCGGTCACGAGGATCGCGACCGCGAGGAGCGGGGGAGCGAGTTGACGCCACCAACGAGCACGAATCACCTGGACTGAACCTCCTCCGGCGGACGAGCTGGCTGGCGGGAGGAGGGCGAGGGCGCGATGATCGCGGGCGGCCCTTATCTGCGACTTACCGGGGTCCGGTCGTGCCCTTGGCCGGCGGGCGGGGCAGCTGGATCAGCGCCGGTCAGCCCTGGTGTCGAGCGCGTCGGTGATCCGGACCGTGGGCTCCAGCGACCCTGCAATCGGGTCCGGATGCCAGACCGTCGCCGCAAGCGTCGCCACCGGGGCCCCGGTCCCGATCCGTACGTACTGACGGTAGTTGAGCGTCCCGTACGTCCAGCCGTTCCACGCCACGTACCGCTTCGATGCCGACGGCCAGACCGCTGAGGCCCAGTCGTTCGTTCGGCGGGCGGAACTGGACGAGGCCGCGGCCAGGGTCTGGGTGACGTGCCACATCGCACCGTTGTTCGGCGACTCGGCCCACTTCAGGTGCGACCAGAAGAAGTCGCCTTCGATCTCCTCGGACCACGACACCGCGATCCGAGTCGAATCCTGGAGCAGGACGAGGGGCGCATAGGGCTGCGAGGAGGCGCCCGGGGGAAGGGCGGCGACCACCATCGCGGCCCCCCAGGTCCCGCCGATCCGCTGCCGCACGACGACATCGTCCGCGGTGGTGAACGCCACGGCGATGCGTGAGCCGCGGACCGCCGTGCTCGTGAAGCCGAGCGACTGCGTACCCGTGGTGACCGTGGTCCCCCAGGTGGTTCCGTTGTCCGCCGAGGTGCGAGTCTTCACGGTCCCGAAGGCATCCGCCGTCCAGGAGACCGCCACGGTCGCCGAGCTCGCCGCGATGGATGGCAGTCCGATCCGCCCGGATGCGGTGGCGAGCGACGTCGAGCCGATCGTGCGGGTCTTCCACGTGACACCGCGGTCGCGCGACGTCGCGACCCTGATTGCGCCGGTGACGCCGTCGGTCCAGGAGACGTGCACGTCGTTGCCGGACGCGGTGACCGATGGGTAGTCGATCCGTCCGGTGGTCGAGGTCAGTCGGATCGGGCTCCTCCATGCCGCCGCGTCCCCGTGGTTGGTATTGACGCGGACGTACAGGATCCGGGGCGCCGTCGCCGAGTATCTGACCCATCGGGTCTGGCTCACCCATGCCACGTAGACGCGCGAACCCGCAGCCGCAAGGGCCGTCCGGGCGGCGTGCTGGGTCGACGGGTTGATCCGCTTCGGAGTGCTCCAGGTCGTTCCGGATGACGCCCGGAGGTAGTAGATCCCGGCATACGGACCCGTGTCCTTCGCCCAGGTGCCGCTGACCCGATCCGTCGCGTAGACCAGGTGCAAGCGCTGCGCGCCCGACTGGACCGTCCGTCCGAGCGCGCCGCCGAAGTTCCATGTGTAGGCCGGACCAGCGCGGTAGGTTGTGCTCCAACTGATCCCGGATGAGGGGCGAACACCGGTGCCCGTCAGGGGCATGTCCAGCGGTGACCACGCGAGATCGGACTCGAGGCGCAGCGCGGCGGTGCGTGCCCCTTCGGCCGCGGGTGCGAATTGCACGGAGATCGTGCATGACGCGCCCGGAATAAAGGCGCCGGTCGGGCAGTCGTCGCTCGTGACGCCGAAATCGCGCGCGTGATCGCCGTTCACCGTC
>JBKKCW010000304.1:0-3295 GCA_046712485.1 Candidatus Limnocylindrales bacterium | reverse complement strand
ATCGTGCAGCGGCCGTATTCGGTGGCGTCGCCGCCGGCCGTCATCGGCACCGAGGGATACGAGTTCTACGTGCGGTTGGTCCAGGGCGGGACGTTCACCCCGCTGCTGTGGGAGCTGCCGGTGGATCACGGCATGCGGATGATCGGCCCGAAGGGCAAGTTCCTGCTCCGGCCCGATGACGAACGGACGCATATCTTCATCTCCTCGGGCACCGGAAACGCCCCATTCGTGGCGATGATGCGCCAGCTCCTCCTCGACGGGCGGCCGCGGCGCGTCGCGTTCCTCAATGGCGTGTCGTATGCCTCGGAGCTCGGATACCGCCGCGTTCTCGAGGGTTGGGAGTCCTCGGGTGAATACCCGGTGACCTATGTGCCGACCGTCTCGCGACCTGACGATCCACGCAACGCCAACTGGACCGGCCGCACCGGACGGGTCGAAAGGATCCTGGCCGGCGTCCTCGACGAGCTGGGGCTCACGCCGGCCGACTCGATCGCCTACATCTGCGGCAACCCGGACATGATCCTGTCCGCGGAAGCGACCCTCCTCGATCGAGGCTACGCCGAGGACCAGGTGCACAAGGAGCTCTACTGGCCGAAGGGCAAGGAGCCACGAGGGGCGGGCGGCGCCGACCTCGCGGCCGCCATCGACGCCGCGGAGACCAACTCGGACCAGTAGCTCGGCTGCTACCTGGGATCGTGCCTCGCCGCGTAATGCTCGGCGAGCAAGTCCTCGCCCCAGTCGTTCGTTGGGTCGCGCCAGACGCTGTGGATGTGGTTCGCGGCGTCCTGCGTGTTGTCGTACTCGATCAACAGGTTGGGGCCGCGAATCGCGTAGTAATGGCCTCGGCCCGTTGCATCTGGTCCGGCCCATGCAAACGTCACGGCGGCGAGCCCGATATCGTCGACGCGCTGCCACTCCGCGTTCGCCACATCCGGCGGCGAACGGTCCAGGTAGTGGCGAATCAACCGCTCGAGCGCGGCTTGCTGGTGAGCGTCGAGCTTGTCGTGGCGGATCCCCGTCGGGATGTCGCGGAGATCCGCCCGCCGCCCGGTGCCACTCAGGATGTCCGGTGGCGCCACGGGATCGACGACCGCGATCTCGCGCTGGGTCGCTGACAGGGTGGCCAGGAATGCCCGGGCCAGACCCTCCTCCCCGTCGATCGCTCGACGCCCGGCGAAGTCGCCCGCGGGCACCGTGGCCGGGTTCGCGCCAAGGAACGACGGCCCGGTCCCGACCACGCGCCGGTCCGCCATCGTCAAGTGGACGGCGACATGATGCCCGCCGATCCGCCAGCTCCAGGCTGCCTCGCCGTCCGGCCGGCCAAAGACCGCGAACCAGTACAGCTCCGTGTCACGGCGGTGGCCGCTGCGACCGGCCCGCCGTTCGATCTCGCCGAGCACGGACTCGAGGGCCATGATCGCGCGAACCTCGGTGGCGCCGCGCTGGCTCATCGCCGCGTCCATGACGGCAATCGCCGCCGCGCGCTGCGTGTCGGTCATGGCCGCGAGGGCCAGCCCGCGGCGCGGACCCGGTCGGTAGTCCCACGCGAATCGCTCGTCCGTGTCGAACTCGAAGGCCGCCTCCCGGCGCTGGCCTGGGTCCAGTGTCTCCAGCCAGTCAGCAACGGCGGCGCCAATCGCGACCGCGACCTCGGTCGTGCTCAGGCGCGTCATGCGCCGGCTCCGCTGGCGGGTGCGCCGAACGTCACGTCAGATCCGGGCGGCATCCAGCCGGTCCAGGATCAGGCGGGTCACGCCCTCCACCGGCACCCGCTCCTGCGCCATCGTGTCCCGATCGCGGACCGTGACCGCACCGTCCTCGAGCGAATCGACGTCCACGGTGACGCACCACGGCGTCCCGATCTCGTCCTGACGCCGGTACAGCTTGCCGATCGCCGCCGTGTCGTCGTACACCGCCATCGTGTGACGCTGGAGATCGGCCTTGATCTTGTGGCAGAGGTCGACGATCTCCGGTCGCTTCTTGAGCAGCGGCAAGACGGCCACCTTGTAGGGCGCGAGATCGGGATGAAGCGCGAGCGACACCCGGGTCTCGCCGCGGACCTCCTCCTCCCGATACGCGTCGATGAGAAACGTGAAGGGCGCCCGATCGCCGCCCGCTGACGTCTCGATGATCCAGGGGAGAACGTGCTCCCCCGTCGCCGTGTCGAAGTACTGGAGGTTCTCGCCCGACGCCCGGGCGTGATTGCTGAGGTCGAAGTCGCCCCGGTTGTGGACGCCCTCGAGCTCCTTCCACCCGAACGGGAAACGGTATTCGACGTCGATCGCCCTCTTGGCGTAATGCGCCAGCTCGTCGGGCCGGTGCTCCCGGAAGCGGAGACGCGACGGCGTGACTCCGTACCGCTCGTACCAGGCGCGCCGCCGGGGCAGCCATTCATCGAAGATCGCCGCCGCCGAATCCGGCCGGACGAAGTACTGCATCTCCATCTGCTCGAATTCGCGCATCCTGAAGATGAAGTTGCCGGGGCTGATCTCGTTGCGGAACGCCTTGCCGATCTGGGCGATCCCGAACGGCAGCTTCTTGCGTGAGGTCGCGAGGACGTTCTTGAAGTTCACGTAGATGCCCTGCGCCGTCTCGGGCCGCAGGTAGACGATCGCCGCCTCCTCCTCGACCGGGCCAAGGTAGGTCTTGAGCATCAGGTTGAATTTGCGTGGCGTCGACAACGGTCCGCCGTCGACGGGGCATCGCAGGCCAAGCCGCTCGACGATCCCCTGGTCCAACAACTCGCTCGGGCTCAGGTCCTCGGCCCCGGGCAGATCGTCGACCCGGAAGCGCTTGTGATCGGTCTGGCATTCGACCATCGGGTCGCTGAACTCAGCGACGTGTCCCGACGTCACCCAGACCTGGGGGTGCATCAGGATCCCGGCGTCGAGCCCAACGACGTCGTCGCGCTCCTGGACCATCGCCCGCCACCAGGCGCGCTTGACGTTGTTCTTGAGCTCGACGCCCAGCGGCCCGTAGTCCCAGACCGCATTGATCCCGCCGTAGATCTCCGACGACGGGTAGACCAGACCGCGGCGCTTGGCCAGGCCGACGATGGTGTCCATGCGGTCCGGCGTCCTGGCCAAGATGCGCTCCCGTGGGTCCGGCTGGCTGTCGGGCGAGCGGCTCACGCTACCGGTCAGGCGCCCGGCAGGTCGGTATCCGCCGGGGCCGTCAGGCCCCCGGCACATCGGTAGCCCCCGGGGCCGTCAGGCGCCCGGCACATCGGTAGCCCCCGGGGCCGTCAGGCGCCCGGCAAATCGGTGAACGCCGGGCCGGACGAGCCGCCGACGAC
>JBKKCW010000303.1:0-4835 GCA_046712485.1 Candidatus Limnocylindrales bacterium | reverse complement strand
CCGGTCGTCCACACGCGGTAGACGACGTAGACGACCTTTGCCTCTTCCATGAAGTAGTCGACAAGCTGGGCCGCGTTTTCGCGGCGACCCCCGGCCAGCCCAAGATCGTCGCCGGCGGAGCGCAGTTCGTCCTCGATCTTGGCGACCGTCGATATCGCCTGGTCGGCCCAGTCGCCGGAACGCACCCGCTTGCCGATGGACTCGGACCATTCCAGGTGCGTGACCATGTGCGCTCTCCTCGAAGCGGAATGCCGAGGCCCGGCTCGACCCCGCAGGTCGCCCGCCAGAATTGTTACTGGAAACGTCGTCAGCGCAACCGGGCCGAGCCTATCGGGACACATCCGACCATGTCAACCGCGGCTATTTGCCGCCGGGCCGCTCCGGGTCTGTCGGGTGTGCCGCAAGCGGGATCACATCGACGTCCAGGTACGGGAAGAACGGCAACGAGCTGATCGCGGCGTGGAGTGCGGTCGCGTCTGGCGCCTCCCAGATACCCCAGTTGGCGCGGCGTCCGGGCACTCGCCACATGCGCCGGATCAGGCCGGCAGCCGCAAGCTCCGCCCCGCGAACTCGCTCCGCGGCGGTCAGCCGGGCAAGTTCCTCCGGGTCGCCGTCGGGCGGCCACCCGACCTCGATGTTGACCAGGAACTCCACGTCGCGCCTCCCAGCCCGCGGCCATTCGGACTCGTTGTGAGCCGGCCCTCGGTGTCGGTATGATACCGGCTGGAAACCTTTGCATCTGCGACCTCCGGGCCGGCCCGGGGTGTGTTCGCAGCGCCGGATTGGAGGCACCATGGCGCGCATCCCGATCGAGATGCCCAAGCTCGGCTACGACATGGAGACCGGGACCGTCAGCGGCTGGCTGAAGCGCGTCGGCGACACGATCGCCCGGGGCGACGTCATCGCCGAGATCGAGACGGACAAGGCCACGGTCGAGATGGAGGCGACGGCCTCGGGGACCCTGGCCGAAATCGTCCATGATGCCGGCGACGAAGTGCCGATCGGCGAGCCGATCGCCTGGCTCGAGGACGGTCCGTAGTTGACGCGGGCGCCAGCGACCCGCGAGGGTTCCGCATGAGCCTGTTTGCAGGAGCCGCAGAGGCGGACATCACTCCACCCTTCCCGGTGGACCTGCTGGGATATGTCCGGCGTCCGCTCGCTGCCCGTTCGGCATACGAACCGCTCAAGGCCACGGCCTGCGTCTTCCGGGATGACGCCAGTGGCACGATCGTCGCGATCGTCGCGGCCGACGTTGTCGGTCTGGCGACGCCCATGGCCGATCGGATCCGGGCGCGAGTGGGGGAGCGGGTCGGCTGCGACCCGTCGGCGGTGCTCCTCAACTCCAGCCACACCCACGCGGCGCCATGGCCCGGCGCCACGATCAAGCTCGGCGGCGAGTTCGACGAATGGACGGAGACAGAACTCGCGTACTGGGAGACCATCCCGGATCGGTACGCCGCGGTGGCGGCGGAGGCCGCCGGGCGATTGGCACCGGGCCGAGTGAGCGGCGGCGTTGGTCGGGTGAAGGGCCTCGCAGTGAACCGGCGAGAGCGAACGCCGGACGGGCGGACGATCCTCGGCTGGAACCGGGAGGGGGTCCGGGACGATTCTGTCGTGGCGATCCGGGTGGACAGCCTGGATGGCGCCCCGCTGTTCACCGAAGGCATCGCCACGCTCGTGTCGTTCGCGTGTCACCCCGTGGTCATTGGGCCGGACGTTCCGGGCGCCGGGCCGGACTTCGTGGGGCCGCTTCGATCGCACCTCAGCAACCTGTTCCGTCCCGGTGCGGTGACCGTCTTTCTTCAGGGCGCCGCCGGCGACGCGTTGCCGCTCGAATCCTTCAGGGATGGCGACGAGGCGCTGGGCGCAGCCGACGTGTTCGGGCAGCGGCTTGCGCTCGAGGCGGCGCACGCAATTGCAGACGAGCCACCGTGGTCGATCGAGATCGACCGCAGCGACTGGGGATCGGTCACGCCGATCTCCCTGTACCGCCGGCGATTGGCCGACACGCAGGAGCCGCAGACCCTTCGCTGCGCGCGTCGAATCGTTTCGCTGCCCCTCCAGGAGCCGCCACCGGTCGAGGATCTCGAACGCGAGCTGGCTGAGCGCCGGGCCGATCTCGCCGCGCGCGCGGACCGTGACGAGACGCGGGTGACCATGAACCCGGTCCGCTACCACATCGCCTGGCTCGAGCGGATGCTCGCACAGGACGCGGCCGGCGGGCGCGCGACCGCGATCGATGGCGAGGTATGGGCCGCCCGGATCGGCGATTGCGCGATTGTCGGGGCGCCGGGTGAGATCTTCGGGGCGATCGGGACGGCGGTCCGTCGCGAGTCCCCGGCACGAACGACCATCTTCGCTGGCTACTGCCAGGGGTCGCTCGGGTACGTCGCGACACCCGACGAGTACCCGCACGGCGGGTACGAACCGGCCGTGTCGCACCGCGGATACGGCCAGCCGGCGCCATTCTCGCCAGACGTACCCGGGACCCTCGAGCGAACAGCGATCGAGCTGCTGGCCGAGCTCTTCGCGCACCCTGCCTAGATGCGGGCGGTAGACCCACGGACGATGACTTCGGGTGGGGTCTCGATCATCAGATCGCGCTGCGGCTGACCCTCGATCGCGTCGAGAAGGAGCTCGACTGCTTCCGCCCCCATCTGGAAGTTCGGCATTCGTACCGTCGTCAACGGCGGATCGAGGTGTGCCGCCAGGTCGTGGTCGTTGAACGCGATCACTGACATCTCAGCGGGCACGTCAATCGACGCGGCGCGCAGGCCGGTCAGAACGCCGATGGCCCCGAGAAGGCTGGCGACGAACAGGCCCGAGGGTCGGTCGACGCCCACCGCTCCAAGCAATTCCTCGACCGCACCGCGACCGCCCGACAAGGTCGGCGCCCCTGCGGCGAGCCAGCGCGAATCGACTTGCAGCCCCGCGCCGGCCATGGCACTGCGGTACCCATGCTCCCGCCGCCGAGCGGTGTCGGTTTCGGCCGCCAGGCCAATGTAGCCGATCCGTCGATGGCCAAGCTCGACCAGGTGCTCGACGGCGACCGCGCTGCCACGCTCGTCATCGACCACGACCGACCCATGGACGCCAACCGTCCGCCGGTTGACCAGGACCAGAGGGATGCCCCGCTCGGCGAGCTGCATCACGAGATGGTCGTCGAGCGTCGCGAACGCCACGATCAGCCCGTCGACTCTGCCATCCGAGATCAGCCTCGAGTATGGGTCGTCGATCGCACGGTTGTCACCGGCGCGCTCGACCGCCTCCGCCTCCACGACGACGACCAGCCGGCCGGCCGTCGCAGCCGCTGCCTGGATGCCATGGGTGACCTCGCTGAACCCGAGATTCTCGAGGCTCGGAATGATCAATCCGAGCGTGTCCGTGCGGCGGGTTCGCAGACCTCGGGCAAGCGCGTTTGGCCGGTAGCTGAGCGTCTCTGAAGCGGCCAGGATCCGATCGCGCGTAGCCGGTCGCACGGCCTGGCTTGGGTCCCCGCGCAGTACTCGCGAGACGGTCGAGGGATCCACATCGGCGAGTCTCGCGACGTCCTTGAGAGTCGCCACTCCAGCTGTCTCCCCTTACGGCCTGGCCGATAGCGTAGTGTCGTGAATCATTCGGTGCTCGGACCAGTGACGGCCCTATGCCGCCGGACCGGTGCGGCCCCGATGACGCCGGATGCGAGCCACGACGCGATCTCTGCGTCCGAGTGGCCGAGCTCGCCACCGAGCACCTCGCGATTGTCCTGGCCCAGGTCACCCCCGAGATGACGAACCCGGCCAGGCGTGTCGACGAGGCGCGGGATGGCGTTCTGAACCCGCGCGGTCCCGAGGATCGGATCGTCGACCGTCGTGATCGTCTGCCGAGCCCGGTACTGGGGATCGTCGAAGATGTCGGCGATCGAATAGATCGGGCCGATCACTGCCTCCTGCTCTTCGAACGCCGCCTGGACCTCGGCGGATGTGTGGTCGGCGATCCACGCGCCGATGAGCCGGTCGAGTTCCTTTTGGTGCTCGACCCGACCGGTGTGATCCGCGAACCACGGCTCGTCGATGACTTCCGGGTGGCCGACCAGCCGCATCACCCGCTCGGCGATGGACTGGGAGCTTGCAGACAGCCCGAGCCAGCGCCCGTCGGCCGCCTGGTAGGCGTTCCGCGGCGCCGTCCATTCCGTGCTGCTCCCGGTCCGACCCTGGACGTATCCCAACTGGTCGTAGACGAGGGCTTGCGGACCGAGCAGCCAGAACAGCGGTTCGTAGATGGCCAGGTCGATGACCTGGCCCGGCGCCTGATGCTGATCGCGGTGGTACAGCGCGAACATCGCCGCGAACGTCCCGAACAGTGACGCCACGCCGTCGCCGAGTGCGAAGGGAGGCAGCGTCGGCGGACCGTCCGGCTGGCCGTTGATGTGGGCGAACCCGCTGATCGACTCGGCGACCGTTCCGAACCCGGGGCGCGGCGAGTACGGGCCGGTCTGGCCGAACCCGGACGTCCGCACGATCACGAGCCTGGGATTGAGCGCGTGGAGGATGTCGGGGCCCACGCCCCATCGTTCGAGCGTCCCGGGACGATAGCTTTCGATGAGGACGTCGGCGGTCGCCGCCAGCTCGCGCAGGAGCTGCGCGCCATCGGGTTTGCCGAAGTCGATCGAGACGAGCCGCTTGTTCCGGTTGACGAACGCCCACCAGAGCGAGACGTCGTCCTTCTTCCAGCCAAGTGTTCGGAGCGCATCGCCGCGGGGATGCTCTACCTTGATGACGTCGGCGCCGAAATCCGCGAGGAGCGTGGCGATCACCGGCCCGGCGAACAGCACGCCGGCATCGATGACGCGCAGG
>JBKKCW010000302.1:0-3162 GCA_046712485.1 Candidatus Limnocylindrales bacterium | reverse complement strand
TTAACGTGTCCGGGCACCGGCTGTCGACGACGGAGATCGAGAGCGCGCTCGTGTCGCACCCCGCCGTGGCCGAGGCGGCGGTCGTCGGTGGGCCCGATGCGGTGACCGGCGAGGCAATCAACGCGTTCGTCATCCTGCGGCTCGGCTTCGATCCGACCGAGGCGCTCGGAATTGAGCTTCGCCAGCACGTCGCAAAGAAGATCAGCCCGATCGCCAAGCCCAAGTCCCTGATGTTCACGCCGGATCTGCCGAAGACCCGCAGCGGCAAGATCATGCGCCGGCTGCTCCGCGACATCGCTCAGGGTCGATCGCTCGGTGATACCACCACCCTTGCCGACGCTACGGTCGTAGAGACCATCCGGGAGAACAGCGGGAAGGCCGAGGACTGAGCAAGGTGCCGTTCGACTTCCTGCGCCGAAAGAAGGACGCCGGTGCGACCGCACCGGCGGCGCGGTCGGTGGGGTCGGGCCCCGGTGTGCCGTTCGAAGCAATGACCGAGGATTGGCGCCTCGTCGGATACATGGTCGTCGACGGCCGGCTGTCCGACGCCCTCAACCGGCGCGAACCGATCGCGCTCGCGGACATGCGCTGGGCGCCGATGGATGGCAGCGACGAGCCATCCGCTGCTCCGGGACTGAAGTCAGTCGATCCCTACGACCTTGTGCTCGTCATGGCGGGTCAGGACTCGCGGCCGGCGATGACCGAGGCCGAACGCTCGGCGCACAAGGTCCACAAGGTGACCTACGAGGTCGGGCTCGAGGTGCCCCCCTACCGCGTGATCGGTACGGTGATGCTCTATCCAGGGTACGAACCGGTACGGCTGCTCGAGCGGTCGAAAGAGATGTTCGTCGCCGTGATCAACGCGACGGCCACGATGGCCGGTCGGACGGTGAGCGCGCCCGGCACGGACGTCATCCTGGTCAACCGCGCGTACCTGCGTGGCGTGGAGCAGATCGACGCCCGGACCGGGGAGCGCTACGAGAAGCTCCCGGGCGGGTCGTTGGGCGGCGCCCAATGGAGCGACAAGACCCGCTAGCGAAGTCGCATTCGAACCCGGTTCGTCCCGATCGGGGCGCGACGGCCGAGTGTCGGCCACAGGAATACGGCGGGCGCTTGATTCGCCTGGCATATGACCGCTAACATGACCACATGACCATAAAGATGACTGCTACCGAGGCGAAGGCGAAGATCCTTTCACTCCTCGACGATGTCGCCGCCGGCCAGGAGGTCGAAATCACCAAGCGCGGCCGGACCGTCGCACGGCTTGTCCCGGTTAGCGGTCCGCACGCACTGCGGGGCAGCCTGGTCGGGGTTGCAATCACGGCCGCGTCGGAGGAGGAGCTGTTTGCGACCGGAGCGGACTGGGACGTGACGTGAGCGCAGTGGTGCTCGACAGCCACGTGGTTCACTGGTGGTCTGCCGAGCCGGATCGGATCAGCGCTGCGGCGTCGGACGCCATCGCCGCGGCCGATGGTCTTGCTGTCGCCGATGTCTCGTGGTTCGAGCTCGCCTGGCTGGCAAGGCACGAGCGTATCGTCGTGAGCATTCCGCTCGACGCGTGGTTACGGCGTCTGGCAAGCGAAGTTCAGACGATCTCGATCACGCCGTCGATCGCGAGCACGGCGGTCGGTCTGCCGTCGTCGTTCCCGGGCGATCCAGCCGATCGGCTGATCTACGCCACCGCTGTCGAACAGGGCTGGCAGTTGATCACGAAGGACCGGCGCCTGCGAGAGCATCGTCATCCCCGCCCGGTCACGATCTGGTAGACCCCGGCGCCCGCCAGGGGCAAGGCCCTTACGCCCGGGCGGGAGCCCTCGAGCCGAAGCGGAAGCCGGTTCGGGCGTTGCCCTCGGGCTTGGCGTTGCCGAGCAGCCGATCGGCAAGGTCGTCGAAGTCGGCGGTGATCTTTTCGCGCGGGAACATCTCGATGACGGTTCGGCCCTCGTTCGCGGCACGGATGAAGAGCATCCCCGCCGAGCGGAGCTGGGCGAAGGCGGTCACGCCGAGCGTCCTTTCGACGTCCGCCACCGACACCCCGCTGTTGGCGCGGTTGACGACCACCGAGACGCGCTCGCGGCAGCCGAGGGCGAGTGCGACGTCGAGGAACTGCACGGTGGCGCGGAGGGCGGGAACGTCGGGTGTGACGGGGACGATGATCCGATCGGCCTCATCGAAGATGGCCTGGTTCAGGGCGCTGTAGGAGGGGTGCAGGTCGACCACGATCACGTCGAACGAGCGACGTGCCGCGGCGATGGCGGCCTGCACGCGCTCGGCGTCGAGGATCTCCGTGTCGATCGGCGAGTCGGTCAGCGCGACGACACGCAGACCCGAGCCGTGCGCCGAAGCGAGCTGGGCAAGCGTCTCCGCCGGGCCACCTTCGGCTTCGTCGCGCCAGCTGTCCGCGACCGTGCGGACAGCTTCGATCGCGAACGACGTGGTCACGTGCCCGGTCACGATGTCCGCGTCGACGAGCAGGACCGACTTGCCCTTGCGGCCCTGGAGCGATGATGCGAGGTTGGTGGCCACGGTCGTCTTGCCGACGCCGCCCTTGGGGTTGAAGACGACGATGACGCTGGCGCGATGGCCCCACGCCTCTGCCCCGATTTCACCGGCGGCAAGCACGGGACCGCTGCCGTCATCGACGGTCTCGCGGCGGATGCACATGGCCTCCACGCGCCAGCGGATCGAATCGGCGGAATAGGGCCGGGTGAAGTACTCGTCGCCCGAGCCGTCATCCTCCGCCACGGCGAGCTGCTCGTAGGCGCGCGGTGACACGACTGTGAGTGCCGGGATGGAGCGGTTGCCGTCGCGCAGGGTGTGCTGGTACGTCTGCAGGTCATCGGGATCGATCTCACCGTCGAGGATGGCGAGGGCCACGTCCCTGCGGCTGTCGAGCAGCGCCTCGAGCTGGAACGGCTCGGTGACGGCGATCGTCTCGAAACCGGCAACCGCCAGCTCGGCGCAGACGGGGTCGGATTCGCCTGGGGGGAGAGCGACGACGATCGCGTGTCGGGCCACGGGTGGACTCCTTGGGGTTCCGGTCTGGGTTGCTGATCAGTCGGTTGCGTCGCGGTCCTGCGCGACGACATTGATCGCGTCGACGGACTCGCTCGTCACGTCGATGTCGAACCCGGCCAGGCCCCTGACGGTGTCGGTCAGCCC
>JBKKCW010000301.1:0-7780 GCA_046712485.1 Candidatus Limnocylindrales bacterium | reverse complement strand
TCGAGCGCCATCACGGCCCCATGGTGCTCGAATTCGCCCCACGCCTCACGCGGGACGCGCCACATGATCTCGAACTCGTTGCCGTCTGGGTCCGCGCCATAGAGCGATTTCGAAACGCCATGATCCGATGCACCACCAAGGGCGCCGGCTTCCGACAGGAGCCTTGCGGCATCCGCGAGATCGTCGATCGTGGGGACCTCCCACGCCAGGTGGTACAGCCCGACGGAGCCTCGCGCTGGTCGCGGCGCATCCGGACCGACCGAGAACAGTCCGATGTCATGGTGGTTGTCGCCACCCGCGGCACGCATGAAGATCGCCTGGCCGCCGAATTCCCGCCCGACCTCCTCGAAGCCGAAGACGCTGGCGTAGAACTCGGCGGCGCGGGCGGCGTCACGCACGAACAACACGGCGTGGTTGAGACGTGCGACGGGTATCGGCATGGACACAGTTTCCGTCATCGCGACGATCCCGTCCGACCCGACTGGCTCAGGCGGCACTCGGGAGCGCCGTCGGGGCCCCCGCCAGCCGCCATCCGCTCTGCCAGCTCCAGCCGTTTGTCGCGTTGAGCGCGATGTTCAGGAATGCGAGCTGCTCGAGCTGCTGCGCCCGGTCGAGCGGTCCGGCATCGATCGGCCGAAGCCCGATCGACTCGACAAGCTCGAGGACGGCCGCCTTGGCCGCCGGGTCGTCCGCTGCGACAAACCCGTCGAGCTGGATCCCGTCCACGGTCGGGTCGGCCTGGTTCGACGAGAAGAGGGTGTTGAACGCCTTGACGATGGACGCCTCCGGAAGCCAGTCGGCCAGGCGCTCGGCGTTCGAGGGCCCGTTGTCGATCGTGGGGCCGTTGGGACCGTACGCCATACGATTGGAGACATCGATCACCGGCTTGCCGGCCACGACGTCGCGGATCTCCGCGGCGACGGCTTCTGCGCTTGTGAAGGGGACGGCCAGGACGACGACGTCCGCGCCCGCGACTGCGTTGGCGTTCGCCTCGATCGATTGCGCGCCTGTTTCGGCGGCGACCGCCTCGGACTTGTCGGTGTGCTGCGCGGTGATTCGGACGTCGTGCCCGGCACGGATGAACGATGTGGCAAGCGCGCGACCCACATTGCCGGAACCGATGATGGCGATGTTCATGATTGAACCTCCTTGGCTTGACCAGTTGGCTTTGATCAAGCAGACTTTGTTGCAGGCACAACCATACGCGTATGTATGACTGATGTCAATATCTCTTTGATGAGGGGAAATGTGGCAGTGGAAGAGCGCAGGCGGCCGGCGATCGGGCGCCAGGTCAAACGCTGGCGTCGGGAGCGGAGCCTGACCCTTGCGGAGGTGTCCGAGCGGAGTGGGCTGAACATGGGCTACCTGTCGCAGATCGAGAACGACAAGGCATCGCCGTCGCTCTCCTGCCTCGCCTCCATTGGCGACGCCCTTGATGTCCCGATCGCGTGGTTCCTCATCGACGAGGTCCCGCCGCCGCGCGTCGTTCGTGTCGCTGAGCGGCCTTCGAGCACGCTCGAGAATGGCCGTGTCGAGCAGGTCGACGGCAACGCGTCCCGTGACGTTTCGATCGTCGAGGCGGTCGCACGCCCAGGGACGCGAGCGGGCGCCCATGCCCACGCCGGCGACGAACACCACATCGTGCTTCGTGGTCGATGGCGGCTGACCCAGGGCGATCACGTCGTCGAGGTCGGCCCAGGCGACTACGTCCGCTGGGATGGCACGATCCCGCACGACGCGGAAGTCATCGGCGACGACGAGGGCGCGATTCTCATCGTCAGGCTCCAAACCAACCGCTGACCCCGAATCGCAACCCTCGAGGTGGCACAGCGCCGGCCAGTCACGCGGTATCCTGTCGCCCGAGTCCCAACTGTTCCCGCGAGCTGTTTCGTTCGCGGCTGTGTGATCGCTTGAGTCAGGTGGTGCCATGAAGGTCGGCGTCGCCAAGGAGACAGCGCCCGGGGAGCGGCGCGTCGCCCTGGTACCCGAGGTGCTCGGCAAGCTGACGGCTGCCGGGCTGGACGTGCTCGTCGAGACCGGCGCCGGTGCGGGGGCCGCCATCCCGGATTCTGCCTTCGCCGAGGCCGGTGCGACGGTCGTGTCCGCCGCCGACCTGTATGGCCAGGCGGACGTCGTCCTCCGAGTCGCCAAGCCGTCTCCCTCGGAGATCAGCGTCATGCGCTCTGGCCAGACGATCGTAGGGTTTCTCTCGCCGCTCATCGACCCTGAGACCGCGAAGTCCCTCGCGGGCCACGGCGTCACCGCGATCAGCCTCGACGCCATCCCGCGAACGTTGTCCCGGGCGCAGACGATGGACGCGCTCAGCTCCCAGGCAAATGTGGGCGGCTACAAGGCCGTGCTGCTGGCGGCCAACGCATTCGGACGCTACTTCCCGCTGCTGACGACCGCGGCAGGCACGGCAAAGCCCGCCAACGTGCTGATCCTGGGCATCGGCGTCGCCGGGCTGCAGGCGATCGGCACGGCACGCCGCCTCGGGGCCGTCGTCAAGGCGTACGACGTCCGGCCGGAGACGCGCGAGCAGGCCGAGTCCCTCGGCGCCCAGTTCGTCCGGCTCAAGACGACGATCGACGCGACAGGCGCGGGCGGGTACGCCCGAGAGCTCACCGCCGAGGAGCGAGCTGCGCAGCAGGCCGAGCTCAACGAGGTCATCGGCACGATGGACGTGGTGATCACCACCGCCCAGGTTCCGGGGCGCAAGCCACCGGTGCTTGTCACGGCTGACGCGGTCGCCAGGATGAAGTCCGGGTCGGTGATTGTGGACATGGCCGCGTCCGCACTGGGCGGCAACTGCGAGCTCAGCAAGGCGGGCGAGACCATCGAGTCGCCAAACGGGGTGACGATCATCGCCCCCGAGAATCTGCCGGCCTCGATGCCGGCGGGTGCCTCGGCGTTCTATGCCCGGAACATTTCCGCTCTGCTGCTGGGCATGGTCAAGGACGGCAAGCTCAACCTCGATTTCGAGGACGAGGTGACCAAGGCGACGGTCATCACCCACGGTGGCGCCATCGTGTCCGAGCCCGTCAAGAAGCTGCTCGAATCGGCCCCGGCGGCCGGAGCCGGAGGTCCCGCGTGAGCCCCGAACTGCTGTCCGCGCTGACGGTCTTCGTCCTCGCGATCCTCGTCGGGTTCGCCGTCATCAGCAAGGTTCCCGCGACCCTGCACACACCGCTGATGTCCGGTGCCAACTCGATCCACGGGATCGTCCTCGTTGGTTCGATGTTCATCGCAATTGAGGCGCACGACCTGGTCAGCCAGGTGTTGTCGCTGATCGCCGTCGCCTTTGCGACGATGAACGTGGTCGGTGGTTACGTCGTCACCGACCGGATGCTCCAGATGTTCAAGCGTAAGCCCACCGCGCCCAAACCGACCGAACAGGCGGAGGGCTAGCCGATGGACTTCGAGACGATCTCCATCCTGGTGCGACTGGCGTGGCTGGCCGGAGCGTCCGCCTTCGTGCTCGGCCTCATGCGGATGAACTCGCCGGCGACGGCGCGCAACGGCAACCTGCTGTCCGCCGCCGGCATGGTCATCGCGATCGTCGCAACTGCCGTCTTCCTGCTCGCCCGACCAAGCGAGGAAGAGTTCAACAGCCTTGGCTGGGTGATCATCCTCGTGGGCATCGTCATCGGCGGTGGTGCGGGCCTGTACAGCGCCCGGACCGTGAAGATGACGGCGATGCCGCAGCTGGTGTCGCTGTTCAATGCCGTCGGCGGTGGCGCCGCCGCCCTGATCGCCATCGATGACTACCTGGGCTTGTCTGTGGCGCCGGAGCCACAGATCAACGTCGCCACCGTGCTCGATATCGTGATCGGCAGCATCACGTTCACGGGTTCCCTGGTCGCTTCGGGCAAGCTCCAGGGATTGATCTCCGGCCAGCCGATCGTGATCCCGGGTGGGCGGATCGTGACTATCGCCCTGGCCGCGGTGACCGTCCTCGGCGCGGCCTACCTGTGGGCCGGGAACCTCAGCGTGCCGGTGATGCTGATCATCCTGGCCGCCGCGCTGGTGTTCGGCATCACGATGGTTCTGCCCATCGGCGGGGCAGATATGCCGGTCGTGATCTCGCTGCTCAACTCGTTCACCGGGACAGCCGTGGCGATGGCCGGGTTCGTGCTCGGCAACGACGTCCTGATCATCGCGGGCGCGCTCGTCGGCGCCTCCGGCGCGATTCTGACCAAGCTCATGGCCGACGCCATGAACCGGTCCGTGATGAACATCATGATCGGCGGCTTTGGCGGCGGCGAAGGAGTGGTCGGTGAGGCCGGGCCGGGCGGATCGGTGCGTTCGATCGGGGCAGACGACGTCGCGATCCAGCTGGCGTATGCCCAGCACGTGATCGTGGTCCCCGGGTACGGCCTGGCCGTGGCCCAGGCTCAACATGCCGTCCGCGAGCTGGCCGAGCTGCTCGAGGAGCGGGGGGTCGACGTCAAGTACGCGATCCACCCGGTCGCGGGCCGGATGCCCGGACACATGAACGTGCTGCTTGCGGAGGCCAATGTCCCCTACCCCCAGCTCAAGGAGATGGATGAGATCAACCCCGAGTTCGACCGGGCGGACGTCGCGCTCGTCGTCGGTGCGAATGACGTGACGAACCCGGCCGCTCGACGGCCCGGCTCGCCGGTGTCGGGGATGCCGATCCTCGACGTGGATCACGCCAAGTCGATCGTGGTCATCAAGCGCTCGATGGGCCGCGGCTACGCCGGCATCGACAACGAGCTGTACACGAACCCAAAGACCGGGATGCTGTTCGCCGACGCCAAGGACGGTCTGGCGGCCCTGACGGCGGCGGTCAAGGCGCTCTAGGTCGCGGGGCAACAGTTCACGGCCGGCGGGCAGCGCCGACAGGGCCGGGCAAAGGCCGCGCCGACAGGGCCGGGCAAGCGCCGACAGGGCGGGCGGGCAGGCGCCGACAGGGCCAATGCGGCGCCGACGGCGCCGGGCGAAGGCGGCCCGGGCCCAGGCTCCTCTCAGATACCCGCCCGGTGACTACACGTGGAGGGCCCAGGTCCTCCTCGATCCGGCCAACGCCGGATACGACCTTGGGTCACGCTCACCGAAGGTTGTGAGGCCATCCATGCGTCGTGAATCCACCGCGACGCTTCACGGCGAGTCAGGGGGCGACTGTCCGAGGGTGGCCGCTGCATCGCCTCCCGTTGGCAGTCACGGGGAGCATCAATGAGGGCGGCTCGGCTCGGGGGCGTCGGCACGGGGCCCGAGGGGTCGGCTCGGGGGCGTCGGCAGCGGGGCCGCGGCTCGAGGGCGTCGGCGCCGCGGCTCAGGTGCCGCGCCGCGTCGCGCGCGGGCCGTTACGCGCTCGGGACCACCGCCGAGGTCCTCGGGGCGGCGTGGAGATCGCTCATCTTCAGTGGCGCAAGGGTACCCAGAGACTGGGCGACCACGATGCAGTCATCGCCTGAATCGAGCACGAAGTCCGAGGGCGGATTGACGAAGGCGTGACCGCCGCGATTGACTGACAGCAGCGTCGCCTGGTGGTCGGCGCGCAGCCGCTCGGACAGCTGGTCGATCGTGAGCCCGCAGTACGCCTCCGGCAGGGTGATCCGGTACAGCTCGGAGCCCTCGCCGCCCGAAACGATGTCGGTGACCAGCGAGGACAGGCCCGGATACAACGCGGACCTTGCCAGCAGATGCGACGCGATCTTCGAGGTCACCAGCAGCTCGTCGACGCCGGCTCGCCGGAAATGTGGCTCGTGACGCGGGTTGTTGACCTCGGCAACGGTCCGCACGCCAGGCGCGACGGATTCGATCGCCATCACGGCCAGGATCGAGCGCATGTCGGCATCGTCCGACTCATCGTTGGGGAAGATCAGCGCCGCGGACGCCTCGCCGATGCCCGCTCGGCCAAGGTCGTCGGCGTTGGTCGGGTCACCGCGTACGAAGTAGACGCCGGCGCCAGCCGGGTTCTTCTCGACATCGGTCAGGACGACCACCTTGATCTTGTAGTCGTCGCCCCGAAGCTCGGCGATGAGGTCGCGGGCGGTGGCGTTCCAGCCGCACACGACGATGTGGTCCCGGTAGCCCGATGCGCCCAACCCCTGGCCCTCCTTGAGCAGGAAATCGATGACCAACGCGACGAGCGCCCCGGTGATCATCCCGAGCATGGCGACCCCGAACAGGATCAGTAACCAGCTGATGACCCGCCCCCCGGGCGAGGTCACGAAGCCGGGATCACCCTGGCCAAGAACCGTGGCGATCCCCCAGTTGAACGAATCGAACGTGGACTCGAGCGTCCACGGCTTCTCGAGCAAGGTGATGGCGACGGCCGTGATCGCCACGAAGATGACGATCCCCTGGGCGAGTGACAGGAAGAACCGTCGATCGAGCTGGCCGCCCACGCGGCGAACGTGCCAGACGACCCGGCGGATGAGGGGCGAGGCAAGGACCGGCATTGCGAGCTTGGGCATCGAGGCGCGATGGTGCCACACCACCGCGGGCTGCTGCCACCCACTGGCGGCTGACGCGTTCGACGCGAACGCCATTCACGACCCGCGACGGATCGCTCGGTGGCGGCCACGATGGTCGCGGTCAGGGGGTCGCCGGCTCCGGCGTCCTGTCATCAGAGCTCGACCACCGGATCGACGAGCGCGATCCGGATCCGCTTGTTGATGCGTCCCTTCGATTCATAGCCGAGGACCCTGATCCCGCCGACCTCGCGCGTGTTGGCGACGTGTGTGCCGCCGTCAGCCTGCAGGTCGAGCCCGACGATCTCGATCGTGCGGATCTGCTCGATCCCCTCGGGGAGCAGCTTGATCCTGGTCCGGATCAAGTCCGGGATCGCGAAGGCCTCGTCGCGCGGGAGCACGGCGACGCGCACGTCACGTTCTGCCGCGAGCTCGGCGTTGACGGTGGCCTCGATCGCTTCCACGAGGTCCCCGGTCATCCGCTCGAACTCGAAGTCCATGCGTCCCGATCCTGGCTCCATGTTGCCGCCGGTCACGAGCGCGCCGTAGTCGCGCCAGACGACACCGCACAGGGCGTGCAGCGCGGTATGTGTGCGCATCAGGGCGAGCCGCCGGGCCCACTCGATGTCCACGCGGACGAGGTCGCCGACCGCCGGCATGTCCCCTGAACCTGGTTCGAGTTGGTGGACGATCTCACCGCCGGCCTTACGCGCGCCGCTGACCACCCACGAGCGGCCGTCGGCGGTGCGGAGGATCAGCCCGCGGTCCGAAGGCTGTCCGCCGCCACCCGGGTAGAAGACGGTTCGATCGAGCACGAGCTGGGGCCCATCGTCGCCACCCTCCGCAGCGACCACACGAGCCTCCACGGAGTGGAGGTACGCATCCGTGTAACAGAGCTGTTCGCCAGCCGGCGTCATCGCGAGAGTGGCTATTCGGCAGTCAACGTGCCGACCATCGTCGGGTGAACCGTGCAGATGAAGGCGTACGCTCCGGCGTCCAGCGCCGGGACGTCGTAGGTCTGGGTGGCCACGCCATCGAAGATAGCTCCCTTGAAGACCTCCTCGCCGGTCGCGGTCTCTCGGTGGATCGCCACGTTGTGGGGCGTGGCCGGGTCATTGTTCGTGAATTCGATCTGGAATGGCTCGCCGGCGGGCGCGGTGACCGCTGTCTGTTCGAAGGCGAGACCCACGGCGCTGATCAGTGTCGCACCCGAGTCGTCGCTTGCGCTTGGCTCAGCGGAGACCTCGACGCTTGGTGGCGGCGTGACGGACGGTGCCGGTTCGTAGGTCCAACCTGGATTGGCCGTGGTGCAGGCCGTCAGCAGCGCGGCGGACAGGACG
>JBKKCW010000300.1:0-3200 GCA_046712485.1 Candidatus Limnocylindrales bacterium | reverse complement strand
CCGATCCCGCCGCCGAGTGTCAGACCGGCGACGCCGGTCGTCGAGATGATCCCGCCGGTCGTCGCCAATCCGAACTCGCCGGTCGCATCGTTGAACCCGCCCCAGGTTGCCCCTCCCTCGGCCCGGGCGGTTCGCTTCTCCGGATCG
The DNA here is from genome assembly GCA_046712485.1 of Candidatus Limnocylindrales bacterium. Lineage (GTDB taxonomy): Bacteria > Chloroflexota > Limnocylindria > Limnocylindrales > CSP1-4 > SPCO01. Next base: position 3,053 of record JBKKCW010000300.1, on the reverse strand, counting down.
ACGGTGACCTTGCGCATGCCCGAGAGATCGGCAACGACACCGCCGTCGACGGTACCGAACCCGGGCACGCTGTGACCGCCGCCGCGGACCGCAAGCGCGAGTCCGTTGTCACGCGCGTAGTCGACCGCGGCACTGACGTCCGCCGTGCTCGCGCAGCGCACGATGACCGCGGGTCGGCGATCGATCATTGCGTTGTAGACGCGGCGCGCCTCGTCATAGCCGTCGTCGTTCGGCCCGATCACAGCACCCTTCACGCGCCCACGCAGCTGTTCGATGTTGGAGCTGGACTTGTCGACAGTGGAATTGCTCACGATGGTCCCTCTCTTGCGGGTGCCGCACGCATCCGCTGGAGGAAGAGCCGGTCTCGCGATTGGCCCTGCGCGACGATGTTCGCGACCGTTTGGGGCGCCGCGCAGTGGGATCGACGTCAATCCCGTGCTTCTCTTCCGATCGGCTGAGAATAGCCTCTCCGCCGGTCGATGACCATGGATATTTCGCAAGATCAAGGGCGGTGCGTGTCTCAGGACCCGGTGTCGGTCAGTCAACCGCAGGCGGAGCAGCCGATGGATCCGTCGGGGAACCGCGGTTCGAACATGAGCGAGATCGCCAGGCCGTCCGCGCCCGGCACGGGCACCGAGTACTGAATCGTGAAGTTGTTGATGAAGGTGTCCTGGTCGTAGCCAGCTTCGCGAAGGACCCGCTCGAGGACGCGGGCCTCGTCCGTCGTCTGCGCGACGCATGCCTGGTCCCACTCCATCGGCGAGACGGAGCCGCGCCCAGCCAGCAGGCTCGAAACGGACCCTGGGAGCATCTCGATGAGTTGTGCCGCTTCGGTCGTCACGCCATCGGCTGCTCGCCCCGGACGCGGGTCGTGCACGGGGAGGCAGATCCCATAGCCCGATGGCACGTATGGGACGGGCCAGCGAGCCTCCCATGCATCCAGCGGCAGCCACTCAAGGAGACCCAGCGGAGCCTTCCTGCCTAGGTACGTCTCCCGCTTCACGAGCTCAACGCCTTGGGGCGTGAGGCGTTGTTCGAGGTAGCCGGTCGTCAGCGAGTTCGGGCCACCTGGGCCGCTGTAGTACTGGTTCCAGATGAGGCGTCCATCGGCGTAGAGGCGCGCCGTCCCGCGATAGGGCGGCCCATCACCCGCGGCTGCGTAGCTTTCGACGAGTTCGCCAGTTTCGGGGACGCTTGGCTCGGCACCCTCGGGCGGCAGGCCGATCAAGCCGCGGAACAGCGAAGGCGGAAACGTCGGCGCGAGCCTGATCCTGGGCGGTGGCGCGAACGATGAAGCAGCGGCACGCGATGCAGGGGTCGCGTTCGGCGACTCCGTGAGAGCGAGCTCCACCGGCGCGGGTGGTGGCACTGGAGCCACGCTGGCCCGGTCGCTGCTGGCCAGGCCGAGTCCAACAACGCAAATGAGCACGAGGGCAACGATCGCCGCGATCGGGTAGGCGCCCTCGTTCCGGAGCCTGCGCTTGAACGCTCGGTCGTTGTCCACGGTCAGCGTTGCTCGACGTTGCGCAGGAGCCCGGACCGCCCCTCGTCTACGGGCCGGTTCGTTCGAGCGCGTCGGCCCGGAGTTGAGCGAGATAGGGTCCAAAGTGCGACCAGTCGACCGGCTCGAGATACGGAGCGGGCTCCTCGGAGAAACGCTCCTGGTTTACCCCCGGGATGCGGACCGCCCGCGGGCCCGCGGCGCGTGCGAGCTGTCCGTCGAGCGTGAGCAACCGTGCATCCTCGGCTTCGGCCAACGCGAGATAGGCGGCGTCGTAGGCGGACAGACCGAGACGTGCCTGAAGGTCGATCGTGACGAGGAGGAGCGGGCGATCGATCGGGATGGTGTGGATGCCGAGCGCGTCGATCTCACGGAGTGCCTCGACCGCCTCGACTGGCGGCAGACCATATCGACGAACGAGGACATTCACGAGCTCGAGCCAGAACGCGTCCGGTACGAGCAGCTGCACTGCTTTGCGGGCTGAGGATTGGAGAATCTCGGCGATCGCTTTCGCGGCAGGCTCCCGACGCATCAGTGCGATCGCGGCCGACGCATCGAGAACGATCGGCGAGTTGCTCATGGCAAGTCCTTGCGGTCGCGAACGTCACGCTCGTCGCGTTCCGTCCTGATCGCCGTGGCCGCGTCAGGTCCATCGGGGTTCCGCTCGCGAATTCGATCGCCGATCCTCGCCAGCCGCTCGAGGGCAGCGTCCACACGTGCGATCCTGGCCTGAGGGTCGTCGTCGAGGCGACGGCCGTCCTCCACCGACACGAGCATGGCCAAGGGGCGACGGTCGCGCTCGATCACGAACCGCTCCCCTGCCGAGGCCTCGTCGAGGATCCGACCGAGGGACCGTCGGAGGTCAAGCGGCGAGATTGTTCTCATAGTTGCCCATCATATCACGGTCTGATAATCGATCGGCCGACTTCATTCGCTGCTCACGGGCCTACTTCCTGATGCGGTGACCACCGGCAAGGGAGTCCAGCGTTGCGCGGGTGCCTTCGGTCATGGTCGCGGCGTCGTCCGCAGTTTCGGCGATCGCCGTCAGCCCGATGCGACCATCGATGGCGAGGCCGGAAAGCATGTGCAGGACGACGCCTGTGCGGGAAGCCGGGTCGAACTGCAATTCCGCTCGCGCGACGGCATCGATCACGTCGGCGGGGGTAAGGCCCTTCCACGCCGCGTCGACGAGGTTGTCCGTGGCGCCGTACACGCGAGTGCCTCCGTCGTCAGCGATCCAGCTGGCTGCCACAGGGTCGTAACGCCCAGGCACGACGTTCCGGAGGGCCGCGTATGGGTGAGTCGTCCCGCCCTTGCGCAGGTTGATCTCGATCGCGAAGACGCGCCAATCCCCCGCCTGATCGGCGGTCGCCACGAAATCGACCGAGAATCTGCCGAGTGCGCCCTGGGAGGCGAGCTCTCGCCCGATCGCGGCCGCGTGTCGCGCGAGCTCGGGCGCGTAGGCCGGATCGGCCGGGAACCGACAACCGAGATAGACCTGCCCGGACTCGCCACCGAGCACCTGTTCGTGCGTCGCCAGCACGGTGACCTG
>JBKKCW010000299.1:0-5968 GCA_046712485.1 Candidatus Limnocylindrales bacterium | reverse complement strand
GGAAGCCGAGAATCGATTCCACGCCGGCCTGCTGCATCCATCCGGCCGAACCCGTGTACCAGGTCCACCCGCCGCGACCGACATGCGGTGGCTCCGAGTACACGTCCGCGGCCATCACGTACGGTTCGACCTTGTAGCGGTGGACCCCTGCCCGCGTGCTGGCATGGTTGATCGGGTTGAGGATCGAGAACAGCTCGCCTGCCTTGTCGCCCTCGCCGAGCGAGGCGAACGCGAGAATCGACCAGATCGCGCCGTGTGTGTACTGCCCACCGTTCTCGCGGACGCCCGGGACGTACCCGCGGATGTAGCCGGGATCCACGTCGCCGCCGACGAACGGCGGGGTGAACAGGAGGACGAGGCCGTCACCGCGACGGATCAGGTACTCCTCGACCGCCGCCATGGCCCGGATCGCATGCGGCGGGTTGGCCGCGCCGGACAGGACGCTCCAGGACTGGGCGATCGAATCGATCCGACACTCGGTGTTGATGGCCGACCCAAGCGGCGTGCCGTCATCGAAGAAGGCACGACGGTACCAGTCGCCATCCCAGCCGTGTCGTTCGAGGGCGCGGCGGAGCCCCTTCATGTGGGTGCGCCAGCGCGCCGCCCGCTCGTGCTCGCCGCGGGTCTCGGCGAGGGGCGCCATGGAGGCCAGGACCGTGTGCAGGAACCAACCGAGCCACACGCTCTCACCGCGGCCTTCGTGACCGACTCGGTCCATCCCGTCGTTCCAGTCGCCTGACCCCATGAGCGGCAGGCCGTGGGCGCCCACGGTCAGGCTGACGTCGACAGCGCGGGCACAGTGCTCGAAGAGGGACGCGCTGTCCCATGTCCGCTCGGGCTGGAAATAGGCATCGTCCTGGTCGGCGCGCAGGGCCGGGCCATCGATGAACGGGATGGGCTCATCGAGGACGCTGCTGTCGCCGGTGACCGCCACGTAGCGATCGACAGCGTAGGGCAACCACAGCCGGTCGTCCGAGATCCTCGTCCGGACGCCCCGCCCGGTCGGCGGATGCCACCAGTGCTGGGCGTCACCCTCGGGGAACTGTTGCGCGGCTGCGCGCACCAGGTGCTCGCGGACAAGCGTCCGCTTCGACGTCGTGAGCGCGATGGCGTCCTGGAGCTGATCGCGAAAACCGTATGCGCCGCCGGCCTGATAGAACGCCGTGCGAGCCCAGATCCGGCACGCCAGCGCCTGGTACAGCAGCCATCCGTTGAGCAGGATGTCCATGGAGCGATCCGGCGTCCGGACCTGGACGGTGCCCAACGTCTGTTCCCAATGGCTGGCGATGTCCCGAAGCGCCGCGCCGAGATCCATCGCCCGGGCGCGGCCAATGAGACCGGCGACGGCGGTCCCCGTTTCCGCCTGTCCGATCACGATCCGCAGCTGCGTCCGCTCGCCTGGGGCGAGCTCAAAGGTTGACTGCAGGGCGGCGCACGGATCGAGCGTCGCTCCCGAGCTCGCACGGAGCCTGTGCCCTCGCTCCAGGCCGGCCGGCCGGTCGAGGGCCCCGTTGCGACCGATGAACTCGGTTCGATCCGCCGTCCACGCATGCTGGCGCCCACCGAGGTCGAGGAATGCCACCCGCGCGCCGAAGTCCGGGTTCCAGGGATTCCGGGCGAGCAGCGCGCCCGTCCCGGGTTCCAGTTCGGTGACGATCGTCGGCGCCGACACGCCTCGCGACGAACCGAGGACCCACTCGACGTACGCGGTGACCGACAGGCGGCGGCGGCGGCCGGAGCGGTTCTCGACGGTCAGCATGCCGATCTTGACTGGTTCGTCGAGCGGGACGAAGGACACGAGGTCGAGTGCGATCCCGTCGCGGACGTGCTCGAAGCGGCTGAACCCCCGACCGTGCCTGGCAACGTACGTGGATCCCACCGACCGGATGGGCAGGGCCGTCGGACCCCAGAGCTCGCCCGTCTCCTCGTCTCGCACATAGATCGCCTCGCCCGTCGGGTCCGACACCGGGTCGTTCGACCATGGGGTCAGCTGGTTCTCGCGGCTGTTCTCGGACCAGGTGTACCCCCCGCCCGATTCGGACGCCACGAAGCCAAACGACGGGTTGGCGACGACGTTCAGCCAGGGGGCTGGGGTCGCCTGTCCCGGCCCCAGGACGATGACGTACTCCTTGCCCTCGCTCGCGAACCCGCCGAGGCCGTTGAAGAATTCGAGGCCCGGTCGCGCTGTCGCCTCATCGCCCGGGGCCACCGTCTCGGCGCGTGCGGGCTGCGGACGAGACGATCGATCCGGTCGCTCGAGACGGGTGACCTGGTCGGCGAGGCTGCCACGCCGGCTCAGGAGCACGGCCCGGGCGGCCGTCATGAGGGACGTCCGGTCGTCGCTCGAGAATTGATCGCCACGCAGGATCCGGACGGTGCCGTGTCCTTCGTGCGACTCGTGGATCGTCAGTGACTGGCTGGTCCGGACGACAGCCTCCAGCGCGTCCTGGAGCGTCTGCGCGTACGTCGTCCCGTGCTCATTGACGATGACGAGATCGACGTCGAGGAGCTTGAGCCGCCAGTACTCGTGGGCGCGCAGCAGCTGTCGCACGATGTCGAGATCTTCGACCTCGTCGATGCGGACCACGACGATCGGGACGTCGCCCGAGATTCCATGGGGCCACAGGCCGCTGGCGCCGCGATTGTTCTGGGCGAGCAGACCCGGCGGCGGCCGAAGGGAGGGGTCAGAGTAGAGGATCCGGTTGGCCAGGCGCTGGAAGAGATGCGCTTCGTCCTGGTCGATCCCGAGGTGGTGCAGCTGCACCTGCGCCTGCGTCCAGGCGAGCGTCTCCGCCCGCTCGAAGGTCGCGGCATCCCGGTACTTGTCCGCAAGATCGAGGACCTCGTCCCGGCTTTCGGCGACGACAGTCGAAAAGATCGCGTGGGCCGTCGCGCCCGGCGCCAGCTGGATCCGCAGTCGCAGGCTGAAGATCGGATCGAGGACGGGCCCCACGGTATTGGACAGGGGTCGCCCGTCGACCACGGCCGCCGGGGCGCGAACAGATCGACCGCGTCCGAGGAAACGCGCGCGATCCGTTTCGTACTGGACCACGCGCGGGACCTCGCCCTCGATGGCCGCGACGTGCGCGGCCCACGGCTGGCGTTCGCCGGCGGCCCGTGGCCGTCTCGTGGCAAGGAGGGCGTTCACCTCGGGCGCGAACTCGGTCTGGACGAACAGGTTCTGGAAGGCCGGATGGGCAACGTCGGCGGCCTGCGGGGCGAGGACGACCTCGGCATAGGAAGTCAGCTCGATCTCACGTGGCTGGGAGCCGAGGTTGGTCAACGACACGCGCCGGATCTCGGCGTCGTGTTCGGCCGACACCACGATCGTCATCCGGGTGGCGATGGGCCCGTCGCGGCGGAAGAACTCCGCGTGCTCCTCCGCGTAGTCGACCTCGTAGCTGTCGGCCTCGACACCGGTCGGCTGGTGGCCGGCAGACCACACCGCGCCGGTATGCCTGTCGCGAAGGTAGAGGTAGCTGCCCCATGCGTCGCGAGTCACGTCCTCGCGCCACCGGCTGACGGAGAGATCGCCCCACCGGCTGTACCCGGATCCGGCTGCCGTGACCATGACCGCGTAGCGGCCGTTGGACAGGACATGGGTCCGGGGAATGGCGTCGTGTGGCGAGGTGAAGCGCCGGAGCACGGGCGGCACGACGTCGCGGACATCCGCGGCGCTCTTGACCTCCTCGGCTCGCGGGCGGGCGACGAGCACGTCGCGTGGCATCCGCTCCTGGAGGAGCAGCTCCGATGCCTTGACCAGCGGATCCGTGTGGAACCGTTCGACCATGGGGGAACCGCCAAGGACGTTGCCCAGGGCGACAAGGAGCATGCCCTGGTGGTGCGCCATGTAGCTCATGACGATCGCCACCGTCGTACCCTCGGGCAGGCGGCGTGGCGTGTAGTCGAGGGCCTCGCGAAAGCCATACGGACCGGACGCGCCCGCCCGGTGGAGCCGCTCGAAATTGCGGATCGCGGGCTCGGGGGCGACCATTGCCCCAAGCCCGGTGGCGTACGGGGCGATCACCAGGTCCTCGCTCAGGCCCCGCTTGAGCCCCAGGCCGGGGATCCCGAAGCTCGAATACTGGTAGGTCTGCTCGACGTCGCGCGCATTGAATGCCGATTCGGAGATCCCCCATGGCACGCCGCGGCCCGCCGCGTAGCTCATCTGCCGGGCCACCACCAGGCGGTAGGTCTGATCCATCAGGCTCGTCGGGTGTGAGCGCATGACGAGCGCGGGCATCAGGTACTCGAACATGGAGCCGGACCACGAGACGAGGGCCGAGCCACGGCCGACGGGCGTCAACGCTCGGCCGAGCCTGAACCAGTGTTCGGCGTCAACATCGCCCTTGGCGATCGCGAGGAAGCTGGCAAGCCGGGCCTCCGAGGCGAGGAGGTCGTAATAGCTCGGGTCGAGCGTCCCGTCCGTGACGCGGTAGCCGATCGAGAAGAGCTTCCTCGTCGGGTCGAAGAGAAACGTGAAATCCATCTCGTCGAAGAGCCGTCTGGCATGGGTCGCGATCGACCCGAGGCGACGTTCGAGGGCCGCCTCCTCTGCCTCCCCGGTGACCGCCCTGGCGGCGAGATCCCGCCGATGGCTGGCGAGCGTGGCCCCGGCCGCTTCCGCCCACGTGACGAGCTCACCGTCGCGACCGTCGCCGCGCTCCGCCGTGATCGCCGCGGCGACGTCCGCCAGGATGCGGGTGTGCTCGGCCAGCTCATCGAGCCGGCGCGTCCAGTCGGCGGGGGTGGCGGGCGTGGCATCGCGCCAGTGCTCCGGTTCCCCGAACGCTTCCGTCAGTTGCCGGGTCGTCAGGGTCTGTGTCCGCCGCTCGTCGCTCGTCTCGGCCGCTGCTCGTTGCGCGAGCTGGATAGCGTCGTTGATCCCTGCCAGGGCAGTGTCGTACGAGGGCGGTCGATCGAGCAACTCCTGGCACGCGTTGGCCAGCGTCAGGAGGTGGCCGGCGAAATTGCCGCTGTCGACCGAGGACACGTACGCAGGTCCCAGCGGCAGGAGGGTTCGCGTGTCGTACCAGTTGTAGAGATGCCCGCGGAAGCGCGGCAGGCGCTCGATCGAGGCCAGCGTCGCCTCCAGGCGTTCGACCATGTCATGCGTCCCGATCCAGCCGAGATCACGCGCCGTTACCGTGGCCAGCAGGTAGATCCCGATGTTGGTCGGCGACGTCCGATGCGCCACGACCGGTCGGGGTTCGTCCTGGAAGTTGTCAGGCGGCAGCGCGTTGTCCTCGGGTCCCACGAACACCTCGAAGAACCGCCACGTTCGCCGCGCGATCAGGCGGACGGTCCGCACGTCCTCGGGGGAGAGCTGGGCGCCCTTGGCTTCGGATGGCGGCCGGCTGACGATCCGCGCGACGAGGGGCGCAAGCAACCACAGGACGACGAGCGGTTCAGCAAACCCGGCATCCTGCGGCTTCACGAGCAGCGCGAGGAGCCCGATCGCGAGCGCCAGCACCACACCGCCGGCCATCCGCCGGTAGAAGCCCAGCACGCTGAGTTCCGCCTCGGCGCGCGCCTGCGCCGCGGTCGTCCACTCGAGCAGCTTTCGCCGAGTCACGTAGATGCGGACGAGCGCACGCGCGATCGCGTCGCCCATCAACGACGCCTGGTGGGCGATGAACGTCCAGCCGAGGACGAACTGGGTCGTCGCCAGGGCGAAATCGGTCGCGACGGCGCGGAAATGGCTGCGCTTGGAGATACCCTGCCGCCGTGGGAGAAGCCCGGTCACGACGGGCAGCAGGGCCGGGATCATCGTCGTGGCGAGGACGAATGCCGTCCAGACAGACGCCGACGCCCCGGGCACGATCCACGCCACCGCGAGGAGCGCGACGGTGGCCGGGGCAGAAAGCGTCCGACGCAGGTTGTCGATCATCTTCCAGCGCCCGATCGCCGGCAACGAACCCCGGCTTCTGCGCCCCGCGGAGTCGCGCGCAATACCGAGTATCCAGGG
>JBKKCW010000298.1:0-5786 GCA_046712485.1 Candidatus Limnocylindrales bacterium | reverse complement strand
ACGACCTCAACGAGATCATCGTCGAGAAGGCGATTCTGTGGCGGGATCGCGGGGTAGTCGGCGTCGACATCGCCGGACCCGAGGCCGCGACGTTCCGCGTGGCCGACTACCGACGGCTTTTCCGCCGTGCTCGCCAGTACGGGCTCGGGATCACCGTTCACACCGGCGAAGCAGGGCCGATCGAGGAGGTGGCCCGCGTCGTCGAGCTTCTCGAGCCGGACCGGATCGGCCACGGCGTCAAGGCCGCCTACGACCCGCGCGCGATGTCGATGATCCGCGAGCGCGGCATCGTCCTCGAGATCTGCCCGACGTCCAATCTGAATACGAGGGTCGTGTCGGGCTGGGACGAGTTCCGCTGGATCTTCGACACGTTGCGGCGCAATGAGATCAGGTTCACGATCAACACAGACGGGCCCGAGATGCTCAAGACCTACATCCGCGACGAGCTGGCGCAGCTCGGCCGGCTCGGGATCCTGTCGCTCGCCGAACAAGAGGAAGCCGCAGCGACATCGCTCGCGGCATCGTTCGTGCCGAATGTGTCCGACGTGCCCGCGCCGCGCCTGGAGCCGGCGTCGCGCGTCGTCGTCGAGCGCGAAGAAGCCTAGTCGGTCGCGCGTTCCGAGATCCGGTAGGAGCAGCATCGATCGCCCGACGCGATGTGCTCCTCGCGGACGACGTCAGCGCCCAGGACCTCGGAGAAGAGCTCGAGTTCGGCTGCGCAGGCTGCCGGCGATCCAGCCGCGACGTGATAGATCGCGCAGTTGTGCTCGGTGAGGCGGATCGCCCCGTCGGGATCGACGGAGGCCGTCGAGAGGTAGCCGTTGTTGGCCTGAATCACCGCCAGCTCACGAACGCGGTCGAGGAGCGGAGCGCCGCTGGCCAGTCGCTCCCCCAAGTCCTCGCGAACCCGAGCTCCGAGCTGGCGGCGACGTGCCGTGAACACTTGCTCGAGAAGGTCGTCGCCACCGATCGCCTCGATCGCGGCGAGGAGTCCGGCGGCGAGGCCGTCGTAGTTGGCCGGGAACAGATCCTGCGCGTCGGGCGTGATGTCGTAGAGGTGCCGTGGGCGCCCGACGCCATGGCGGACGGTCTGCCGGCTGACCAGGTGCGCCGTCTCGAGCGCTCGGAGCTGCTGGAGGACCCCTGTCCGGCTCGCCCCGAGGCGCGTGGCCAGCTTGTCGGGTGAGCTCGGGCCGTCGATCCGAAGGCGGAGCAGCAGGTCGCGCCGCAGAGTGGAGGCGCCGTTGCCGCCACTGATCGGCAGCGACGAGGAGCGCACGTCCATCGCGGCCGACACGAAGGGCTCGGACATGGCGACAGGCTAGCACCGGCGCACATGACACGCTGGCGGTGTCAGTGGCTCGCTGGCCGGTGTAGGCTCCGGCGAATGGACCTCGACCTCCCCGCCGAACATCAGCTGCTGCGCGACACGATCAGGGAGTTCATGACCACCGAAGTCGCGCCGGTCGTCGATGATCATGAACGCGATCGGCGATTTCCGATCGAGATCGTGCGCCGTATCGGCGCGCTCGGCTGGCTCGGCATCCCCATCCCGGAGGACGAGGGGGGAGCCGGTCTCGACACCCTCGCCTACGCCGTGGCGATCGAGGAGATCGGGCGTGTCTGGGGTTCGCTCGGGCTGATCGTCGCCGCCCATACGAGCCTGGGGTGCGGGCCGCTGCACCTCGCGGGTTCGGCCGAGCAGAAGCAGCGCTATCTCGTACCCATGGCCAGCGGCGATGTCATCGGCGCGTACGGTCTGACCGAACCAGGCGCGGGCAGCGATTCAGGCGGGACCCGCACGACGGCTCGGCTCGAGGACGCTACCGACGGCGGTACTTGGGTTGTGGACGGCGGCAAGCGCTTCATCACGAACGCCGGTCAGGCAGGCACGTACATCGTCACGGCGCGAACCGGTGCCCGTGACGACGGGACAGCCGAGATCAGCGCGTTCATCGTGCCCGCCGACACGCCGGGTTTCAGCGTCGGGCGGCTCGAGGACAAGCTCGGCCTCCACGCATCGGCGACCGGCGAGCTCGTATTCACGGGCGCCCGCATCCCGGCGGCGAACCTGCTCGGGGAGCGCGGAGACGGCTTCCGCACGTTCCTCAAGATCCTCGACGGCGGCCGGATCAGCATCGGCGCGCTCGCGGGCGGGCTCGCGCAGGCGGCGCTCGACGCGTCGATCCCGTACGCGCAGACCCGCGAGCAGTTCGGCCGGCCGATCGGCACGTTCCAGGGCGTCGCCTTCATGGTGGCCGACATGGCGACCGAGATCGAGGCCGCCCGGCAGCTGGTCTGGCGCGCGGCCTGGCTCAAGGACAAGGGCCGTGACTACGCGCTCGCGGCCGCACAGGCCAAGCTCTTCGCGTCGGAGGTCAGCTCGCGGGTGACCAACGCCGCGATCCAGGTGCACGGCGGGTACGGCTACGTCACCGAGTACTCCGTCGAGCGCTTCTTCCGCGACGCCAAGCTGACCGAGATCGGGGAGGGCACGAGCCAGATCCAGCGGCTTGTCATTGCTCGAAAGATCCTGGATCTGCGGGTCGTCTAGCGTCCGTCCGGCATCGGCGCACGCCGGCACCTCCGGGCGCCCAGATCGCCTCCTTGCCGGAAGTCAACGCTCGCGGAGTCGATTCCGAGGTCGTTTCGACCAAGCGGAACGATTCCTTAGTCGGCCCGCCAGCGAAACAGCGTTCCCGCGCCATCAGCGTATGTCGCGCCATGAGCCTTGCCGCGCCAAGCGAACAGCGTTGCCGCGCCATGAGCGTTGCCGCGCCAGGGCGTCCTTCCCGTCGCCCTCCACCGGAGTCCGCGCCCACGGAGCCCCGTTTGGCTTCGTTTCGACTAAACAGAACGACCTGTGCGATCCGATGCGCTGGGTGATCGCGAGTGCATCGGGCACGATCATGATCGCGTCATGAACGACCGGGTCGATGGAGGGTACGTCGTGCCCAAACGCAACGGCGAAGGCATCGAGCTGCTTGCCGACCCGACGCGGCGGCGCATCATCGCGCTGCTCGCCCTTCATCCATGGCGCCCCTCGGCACTCGCGCGGGAGATCGGTCTCAGCCGCCCGGCGACCACTCGCCAGCTCCACATCCTTATCGAGGCGGACCTTGTCCGCTGCGGTCGATCGGTCGCCGATCGGCGGGCGATCCTGTTCTCGATCGAACCGCGTCGCCACGGTGTGATCACGGCATGGCTGGCCGGCACCGAGATCGGTCGCCCGCAGAGGTCCGGACGGGAGACGCCCGCACGTCCCCGGTTTGAACCCTTCGAAAGCATGCCCAGGACGGCACCCGAGGCAACGGCCGCACCCGAGGCAACGGCGGCGACCGACGCAACGGCGGCGACCGACGCAACGGAGGCGACCGACGCAACGGAGGCGACCCTGCCAACCGAGGCGCCGTGACCCCGTGAATCGTTCCGCTTGATCGAAACGATCGGAGAATCGACTCCGAGCGAAGGCGCTTCCGACGCGACGAGCGCGCGCGACCGGCTCGCCGCCCTATCCGCCGGTTCCGGCGGCCTCGGCCATAGCCTCCCGCAGGGCGTTCTCGAAGTCGGGAGCCCACGGACCCTGACCGGCCAGCACGAACGGAGATTCCTCGACGGTTTCAAAGGTTTCCGGATCGGAGACGAAGCTCGCTGCGCACGCGTCCACAGATGCCCGCAGCCGCTCGAACGCCTGGCGGTTGCGGAAGATGTAGACGTATATACGCACGTTCTCGAGCTGGTCGAGGCCCTTCGCGTCGAACGCGATCGCGGTTGGCGTCAGGACCGGGTCTGCACAGCCGGCATCGCCGGACACGAAGTGGTTGACGCCGATACCGTTGTTCGCGAGCTCGGCCGTGATCCCGGGAAAGTCGGCTGGCGTTGCCGCCGGAGGGGTCGTCGAGATCGTGCCGCACGCGGCCGCGACGAACGCAACGATGAGCACCCGGACGGCAAGGATCCGCCGACGGCCGGCGGCCGGATGACAGCAGGGCACGCGGGGAGGCTAGCACCGCATGCCGCGGCCGTCGCATGCCGCGGCCGTCCGCCGCGGTCGCGCGTAGGATGACGACCACGAGGAGGTCTCGATTGCGCCGATGATCGCCCGGGGTCGTTCGCTGCCTCCGCCCGTCCGCGGGTTGCTCCTGGCGCTGATCGTCACCGGCTGGGTCGGCGCCCTCTGGGTCGACGCTCCCACAGTCAGCGCCATCGAACCCCCGAGCCCCGGCCCGCTCGATCGGCCGCTCGCTGACCTCACGTTGCTCGAATCCGACGCCGGCGCTTCGGCTCCGCCGCTCCTGCTCACGCTGGACACCGTGGACCTGCCGTCTGGCAGCGTTCGGGTCGCGCTGCTCGACCGCTCGATCGACTGGCAGCCCGTCGCATCGGAGACGGTCAGCCTTGCCGGCCCTGGTGACGGTGCTGAAACGCCCTGGTTCGTCACGCTCGAACCGGGCCACTTCGTCATCCTCGCCGCATCGCACGAGAAGGACCAGACAATGCTCGTCCCCCTCCGGGTGAGGCCGGGAGCCGGGGACCCGATCGAACTCGGAGATCCGGTCCAGCTCCCGATGGCCGTTGACGACGCTGGCGGCATCGACGTCGACGGCGACCGAACGATCGAGCTCGTCACCGCCTCTGCGACGACGAGCCGGGGCGGCGGAACGTGCCAGAGCTCCGAGATCCGCGTCCTCGACGGCGCGAGCCTGGAACAACGCTCCCAGCTCGCGGTGCCGGATGTCCGACTTGCCGGAGGCGTACTCGGGGATTGGGACGATGAAGCCGGCGGGGACCTGCTCGCCTACACGTACGCCAATTGTCCCGCCGGCCCCGATTCGGCCCAGCGTCTCGGCGTGCTTGCCATCCGGCTGGCCGACGGCACATCGACGGAGGTGCGCTCGCCCGGCGACCCGTCCGCTTCGCTCCCGCTGCCTGGCGTTCCGCTCGAGGCCGACCTTGACGGCGATGGCCGCGCCGAGGCGGTCATCCGCGACGGCGGGCCGCTCGCGATCGTCGAACCTGCGCGCGGATGGGCGCGCACCGACATCGCTCGAGGCGATGCCGTGCCGCTGGCCGCTCTGGACGCGCGCGACGATGGACGAGCCGGCGTGGTGGTCTGGCTCGAGCAATCGGGCGACAACGACCCTGCGATCGCGATCGGGACCGTCCGACGATCGGAGCACGGCTCTCTGGGCGTGACAACCCAGCGCCTCGATCTTGGGGACGTCTCGGGGTCTCGGCGGTCCCAGGTCATTCGGGCTCTCGGTGACGCCGCGGTCGCGCAGGCTCCGACGCAGGCCTGGGTCGGCGACATCGATTCCAATGGCTGTCCCGAGATCCTCGCCCCGCTGCTGATCGCCGAATGTGTCGGTGGCAACGAGCAATCGATGCGCGCTGGCGCCGCTTGGTTCGCGACTCGGCCGATCGCGATCTTCGACGCACGGAACCGCCGCGAGCTGTTGATCGCGGCGACCATGGTCTGGCACCCGAACCAGGGTGCCCCGCGGGCAGCGACTCCCAATGCCATCGCCCCAGTGGGTGCGTGGCGCCATGGCCCGTCGGTCCAGTTCGCGCTCTCGGAGACCCGGGCGTCGGACGCCGTGTACTTCAGCACCTTCCCGGTTCCCCGACCGACGATCGAGCGGGGCCCAGTCCAGATGCGGGCGACGGACCTCCCGGGCTTCACCGGGGTTCGCGTCGTCGTGCGGGCCATCGCCATCGACCCCGAGATCGACCCCGCGGCAGTGTCGCAGGACGCCCCTGACCTCGACGCCTTCCTCCACGACCCC
>JBKKCW010000297.1:0-4823 GCA_046712485.1 Candidatus Limnocylindrales bacterium | reverse complement strand
CGGAACGCACGTTGCGCGGCGTGAGGCGCACGGGGTGACCTCGCCATCTCAACCCCGGCGAGGTGAGTGTTCAGGACGAAAGTACCCCCGTCAAGCGGTACGAACGTTACGCGGGCCAAGCCGCAGGCTGACAGGCGAGAGCGACGAGCTGAAAGCGGTGCGCGCGATCACCAGTTCCCACGCCGCAAGCGATTGGATGCATATCAACGGCCGTGTCCGTTGTAGGGCGGCGAACAGCGCGGCCGCGTCGACCAGCCTCGACGGCGTGGGTGATCTGGGTGGCCCGCCCGGAGGGATTCGAACCCCCGACCTACTGATCCGAAGTCAGTCGCTCTGATCCACTGAGCTACGGGCGGACGATTTACGCTCAATCACAGCGGATGACTGAACGTTTGGGCTGGTCGGCTATTGCCTACAACGGTATGAGAGCGGATGATACGTCGTGTTGAGCAATTGTACCAGGAGCCTCCACCAATGGCAGTCGCACCGACCAGCGCGCATGAGTCTACCGCAGGCGATCTACCACTCCACGCGACCGGCTTTGAGCTGTCCCTGAGAGCGGCCGACAGATCGGACAACACCGTCAAGTCGTACTTGGCGTCGATCGTCCTCCTCGACGAATTCCTGGCAAGCAGGGGAATGCCGCGGCACGTTGAGGGCATTAGCCGCGAGCACATCGAGGCATTCCAGGTCGACCAGCTGGCGAGGCTCCGCCCGGCGTCAGCCGGCGTGCGCCACCGCAGCCTCAAGGTGTTCTTCAAGTGGCTGGTCGAGGAAGGTCAGATCAAGACCTCGCCGATGGCCAACATCAAGCCGCCGAAGATCCCCGTCGAGCCGCCGCCGGTTCTCTCCGACAGTGAGGCCGAAGCGCTGATCAAGGCCACAAGCGGGCGACGCTTCGATGACCGGCGAGACAAGGCCATCGTGCTGGTGTTCATGGATACCGGCGTGCGCCTGGGGGAGCTCGCCGGTATGAAGGTCACGGACGTCAAGCAAGGTCGATCCCCACATCCGTGGACCATCCGCGTCTCTGGCAAGACCGGCGCGGGTGATGTTGCCATCGCCAACAAGGCGTCGCTGGCGCTCCATCAGTACCTCATTGCCCGAGCCAGGCATCCACGGGCAAACGAGCCTTGGCTTTGGCTTGGCCTAAAGGGTCAGCTGACAACGAACGGCGTCGCGCAAATGCTCCGGCGGCGCGCGGCGATGGCCGGCATCGACCACCTGAATCCGCACAGGTTCCGCCACACGTTCGCCCACCACTACCTCGCCAATGACGGCCAGGAAGGCAACCTCATGCGTCTCATGCGCTGGTCCTCGCGGACGATGATCGGACGCTACGGAGCTTCTGCCGCGTCTGACCGTGCCATCGCCTCCCACGCTGCCCTGAGCCCGGTGGATCGGCTAGGTCGAAAGTGAACGACGAAGAACGGGCTCTAATGGAGCGAGCTACACAGACCAGTGAGGCCGCGATCGCCGCGACCATGCGCCTCACCGCTGAGGTAGAACGCCTAAGTGGTCTGGTCCCCGACACCGCTATCGCCAACGCATCGCGGCATCTAGCAGCCCAGGAGCGAGCAAATCTCGCCAAACGCATGCGCTCGGAGGGCATGACGGTGGCGGACATCGCGAAAGCCATCGGTCGCACGGAACGGCAGACCTACCGACTCCTCAAACCCTGACATTTCGGCTCTCGTGACATGACATCACGAGATTTCAGCTAGCCCACAACGGATTCCCCGGGCATCCGGGGCCTACAGAAGAACCTGGGCGGCCTGCGCGCTCCATCGGGCAGGTCGGCAAGGGCTTCGGGCAGATGGGCGCGGGCGTGGGTCCCGAGCTACGCGGCGAGCTACGGCACCGAGGCCTATCCAACGATCCGGCTCGTGGTCGACGAGGTCCTGAACCGCCATCCAGCGGCGGTTGCCCTCGAAGCGATCCTCTACTCGGCCGGCGCAGACCGACTCGGCGAACTCGTCGACGAGCTGAAAAACGCGGCGGTCAAGGTCGGCGCCGTGCTGCCATTGATTGATCTTGGTGAGCCTGGCACGGACATCGAGGCCTACCTAGGGGAGATCGTCAAGCGGAGCGGGCGAAGGTCGAGCAAGTCGCCGGCTGGGTCGAAGCTGACGGCATGTTCCCTCAGTGGCCATATGGCCATTCGCAGTGGACCCGCGGGTCCCAGCACCGGCCCCCCGCAAGTCACCGCGCCTCGTCGTGACAGCAGGGACGAGCGGATGCGATCGGATGGGTCCGACGCAGCGCGGCAGGGCACTGCCTCATCGAAGTTACGGGCCAAATCCGCGCTGTAACGCGGCCCGCACCCCCGCGTACTGAAAACTTTCACCACCACTGCCGGGGCAAATGGTGGGGAGCTCACAAATGCGCGATTGCACCTGCGGTGATTGCCTCTGTTACCGAGGGACACGGAACCGGGACGGTCTCTGTGCTCGATGTCGAACCGGGAGCCATCCCGGGGATCCGCGACCGGTCGGTCACTCGCATCCGGCGGCGCGATCCCGAAACCCCTGAATTCAGATTTGATAAGCGCTAGGCTGACACCCGGCCCCCGCTCCCCGTCGTCGCGATCCCGGTCCACACCGGCGAGCCTCGACGGGCCGACGGGGGTCGGTCGCCGTAGCGGCCCCGTTCACCTAACTCGAGGCGTCACCCGCATCCGCATTGCGCTCGACGGTTCGCTGGTCACGCGCGGTGGCGGTCCGGTCGCGCTGGCTAGCGGCCGCATCGCGGTCGCGACCCGAACGAGCCCGCTTGAGACGGTTCGTCTCGCGTGATGCCGACACGATGGAGCGCGCCTGTCGCGCCGCTTCGTACGCGCGCTGCTGCTCAGGCGTCACGTCGGAGGCGGCGGCATGCTGCCGGTCGGCGAGGAATTGCTCCTGATCGGAGGATCGCTGATCCGCGGTGGTGAGCATCTCGTCGGTCTCTGCGGCGTCCCGGTCGAGGCCTGAAAGCTTTTGGTCGGCGTTCGCCCCTGTCTGGTCTGCTTCGGCAAGGGCCTGATCGACTGCTCGCTGTGACATGTTGGACTTCCTTCCTGTTGCTGGCTAGCGCCGGCGGTCGGGTTGGGGGCGACTGATGTTGAAACTCAGTTCGACCCTGGAGCTGATGGCCTGGGCGAGGTTCTTTGGTTGGCGGCCGTCTCAGGCGTGTCCTCGTCGCTCTCGCGGGCGGCCTCCCAGATCTCGCTCGCGATCTCCTGCGTATCGCGCGCCGCCTCGTGGAACGGCAGGGTCGAGGGCGTCGCGCGCGATCGACGGCTCTCGGCCTCCTGGAGCTTGCCGATCCGCTCGACCATGTGATCGGCCGATAGTTGTTGGAACTCGGCCCGATGACGTGCGACCTCCTCTGTCAGCGTTGTTAGACCGCCGTCCAACGCCAACGCCTTCCGTCGCTCGGCGTCACGCCATGAGGCCAGGGCGGCCTCGATTGCCTCTCGACGAGACATTTCGGTCTCCTTGCTTCGAGGGCCTCGGGTCGGACAGACCCTGGAGGGCTACCAGCGTGACGGTGTAGGCCGGAGGTTCGATTCGAATATGCGATGAATCGGCACGCTGTCATGACGGGCCGTCATTGCATTCGAATAGCCCAGGGTCGGGCATGACGCCATCAAGGCGCACGAACCACGTCGACACTCGCGAGCCGTGGATCGGCCTGCCGCTCGCGACATAACCCACGAATCTGCTATACACGGGGGGTACCGCCAGCCTGTTGGCAGATCCGTCACTCGCAGGCAAGATCAGGAACATGGAAGCGCCACCAGACGAAGCACGCCGTGCGCTTGTGCTCCATGACCTCCCGTTGGTCGTGGACCTCATCGAGTTGACCCTGAACCACGGCCTGTTCGTGGTTCGAGCGGCACAAACCCTTGCCGAGGCAGAGACGATCCTGTCCGAATGGCAACCGCACCTGACCGTCATCGACATGGACCACGATGACAGCACAGGGCTCCTAGGCCGACTGGGTGCTTCGAACACCTTGACACGCCGCGTCACACCGGCCCTCGGATTGACGCGTCGCGGCGACCTGAGGACGAAGCTCAGAGCCTTCGATCTCGGGGTCGACGACATCCTGACCGTGCCCTTCTCGCCGGAGGAGCTGCTGGCCCGCTCAATCGTGATCACCCGCCGTGCTTCGGGAACAGATCGACCGATCGTTCCGACGATCACGTTAGGCGAGATGGAAATCGACATCATCAATCGCGAAGTGCGCACTGGGACATCAGTAGTGCACCTGAGTGGGATCGAGCAGAGCCTGCTGTATCTCCTCGCCAGCCGCGCGGGACGAGTCGTTACCAGGGAACAGATCCTCGACACCATCTGGGGCACGGATTTCGTCGCCGAGAGCAACGTCGTAGACCGCCATATCCGAAGCCTCCGGATCAAGCTGCAGAACGACTATCGACACCCACGGTTCATCGCGACGGTTCCCCGCGAGGGCTATCGGTTCATCCCGACATTCACGAACCATGGATGGGATGGTGCTCCGGACTCGAGCTGACACCGGTGCCTTTGGTGACGGACCGTCATGACGTGGCCCTGTCGTGGCCGCACATTGGCGACATGGCGATTGACACCTCACAAGCGGCCAACGGGCGGGCAGGCGCCAACCCGATGGGCGACCTCCCGCAGGACGTGATGCGAGGCGGCCGCGTCGGTCGCGCGCAGACCCAATTCGGGAACGCAGGTGCGGGACTCAGGCCGCTTGCTCTGTCAGGGCTGCGCACTGCCGGCCTCATCACGGCGGCAATCCTCGTGATTCTCGTCCTCCTCCCGGCGGCATTCGTCGCGGCGGGACCGTAG
>JBKKCW010000296.1:0-3210 GCA_046712485.1 Candidatus Limnocylindrales bacterium | reverse complement strand
CGACCCACAGCTGGATGCGGTCGTCGAGTGCGAGCGCTGCCTCCTTGCGCAGGTCCTGGACCGCTCGCTGGAGCTCGCGTGCGTCGCCTTCTGCGACGAGCTCGGGGGTGAGCGTCGTGTCGAGCACGACGACGAGGCCGTCGTTCTCGGCGACCGCGGTGCCGGGTCGAGGGGTTGCCTGGATCTCGACCTCGTCAGCGGTCAACGTGACCCCGGCCAGCACGACCGCACCATCCGGTTGGAACTGCACGTCGCCGCTCCGCGCCGCCGCCATCACCGCCGGGATCGCCGATCCCATCCGCTTGCCGACCTTTGGCAGCAGCACCTTGACCCGCCGATCGATGAGCGCCGAGTCGTCGGCGATGATCGTGACCGTCTTGACGTTGATCTCGCCGGCGATGAGGTGCTGCAGCTCCGGCCCCACCTCGAGACCACGCTCCGGCAGGGCGATCCAGGCCCGGGCCAGCGGTTGGCGCGTCCTGAGGTGGGCGGCCGCCCGCAGCGTCCTGGCGAGATCGACCGCGCCCTGGGCGACATCCATCGAGGCCTCGAGCCGCTCATCGCGATGGCCGGCCAGCTCGGCGGCGGGCCAGCTCGTGAGGTGGACGCTGTCGGGCGCCGCTGACGTCACGGTTGCCACCAGGTTCACGTACATCGTGTCGGCGAGAAACGGCAGGATTGGGGCAAGCATCCGGCTCGTGGTCGCGAGCGCCGTGTGCAGCGTCGCGAACGCGGCGTCCTGGTCGCGCGGGTCATCGGACCGCGAGAAGCGCCGGCGGGACAACCGCAGGTACCAGGTCGACAGGCCCTCCATGAACGCCGAGAGCGCCCGCGTCGCACCGACGGCGTCGTAATCGCGGAGGCGGCCCTCGACGAACGCCGAGGTCCCGGCCGCGCGGGACAGGATCCAGCGGTCCAGGATCGGGCGTTCGGCGGGTTCCGGTGGCGTTTCGACCGGCGACCAGCCGGCGACTCGGGCGTAGGTCACGAAGAACGCGTATACGTTCCAGAGGACCAGGAGCTCGCGCCGCGCCTCGTCGGCGGCGTGCCACCCGAACGGAATGTTCTCCTCGGGTCGGGCCTTGGCGAACATCCAACGCATGACGTCCACGCCCATCCGATCGGCCGCCTCGTCGAACTCGATCGCGTTGCCCCAGCTCTTGTGCATCGGCCGGCCGTCCTCACCAAAAACGAGGGCGTAGCCGAAGATCGTCTTGAACGGCTCGGATCGCCGCAGGACGGTGGACATTGCGAGCATCGAGTAGAACCAGTTGCGGAACTGACCGGGAAAGCTCTCGGTAATGAAGTCGGCCGGGAACCACTTCGCCCAGTAGTCGGGGTCCTCGCGATAGTGGAGCGTCGAGAATGGGACGATCCCAGCGTCGAGCCAGGGGTTCCCGACGTCGCGGATCCGCTCGACCGGGCCCCCGCACTTCGGGCAGGCGATCCTCACCTCGTCAACCCACGGTCGATGCGGTGTATGCCCCTCAAAGGCCCCCCACCCGGCCACCGCCCGATCGCGGAGCTCCTCTCGTCCGCTGATCACGTCGATCGTCCCGCACGCCGCGCAGTCATAGATCGGCAGCGCGAGCCCCCAGTAGCGCTTCTTGCTGATCATCCAGTCGTGCATGTTGCGGAGCCAGTCGAGCTCGCGGTCGTAGCCGAAATCCGGGATCCACCGGATCTTGTCCACGACCTCCATGATCTGGTAGCGCAGGCTTGCATCGACCTGCTCGGTGGTCAGGGTCTCCCGTGGCTGGTCGTAGACCGGCCCCATGGAGATGAACCACTCGTCGACGAGCCGAAACAGCAACGGTGTCCCGCACCGCCAGCAGTGGGGGTAGCGGTGGGTGTACGGCTCGAGGTGGTAGAAGAAGCCACGTTGCTCGAGGTCGTCGATGATCCTGGCGGCGACGGTTGCCGCTTCGAGACCGCTCAACCAGTCGAAGCCGGGCAGGTAGCGCCCACCCTCGTCGATGGGACCGATCACAGGCAGATCGAGAGCCTTGCCGAGCTGGTAGTCCTCTGATCCGCAGCCCGGGGCGATGTGGACGATGCCCGTGCCCTCGTCCTCGCCGACATCGCTCCATTCCACGATCCGGTGCTCGTATCCACCGGCGAAGGCGTCCCTGACCGCGGGCAGCTCGTCGAATGGGCCGACGTAGCGCCAGCCCACGAGGTCCGATCCGGCGACCTCCTCCTCCACCGTGAACTGGCCGTGGAGTGCGGTCCTGAGCGTCCCCTTTGCGAGCCAGAACCGCTCTTCCCCCTGGCGGACCTTGACATAGCGCAGGTCCGGACCAACAGCCGCTGCCACGTTCGAGGTCAGGGTCCATGGCGTGGTCGTCCACACGAGGAGCGATTCGCCGGGGCGCTCGACGAGCGGGAACCGTACCGTGAGACCCGGGTCCTCGCGATCCTGGTAACCCTCGTTCATCTCCATCTGGGACAACCCCGTCCCGCAGCGCGGGCACCACGGCATCGTGTCGTGGCCCTTGAAGAGCCAGCCGCGCCGGTGCACCTCGGCCAGGAACCCCCAGATCAGGTCGTTGTTCTCGTTGCTGAACGTGAAGTACGACCCGCCGATGTCGGGCATGCCCAGCCGTCCGACGAGCATCTCGACCGTGTCGGTCACCGGACCCTGCGTGCCCTCGATGGTGGCCCGCTGGCTCGGATCCTCCTCGAGCATGTCGTGCAGGCGTCGGAGCTCGCCCGGGTCGTTCCAGTCCATCCACATGCCGAGCCGGACGGATTGTTCGGTCTGTCGTGCGGCATAGGCCAGGACCCGTTGTTTGCACAGGGTGACGAAGCGGTCGATCCCGTACGCCTCGATGTCCCGCTTGCTCGTAAAGCCGAGATCGCGCTCCACGTTGACTTCGACCCACAGCCCCTGGCAGTCGAAGCCATTCTGGTAGCGCTGGTCCTCGCCGAGCATGGCGTGAAAGCGCTGGTACAGGTCCTTGTACGCCCTACCCCAGGCATGGTGGACACCCATCGGGTTGTTGGCCGTGATCGGCCCGTCGAGGAAGCTCCACTTCGGTCCGCCGGCGTTCTTCGCGCGCAGCCGGGCGAACGTCCGGCGCTCGCGCCAGAGCGCCAGGATGTCGTGCTCCTGGCTGACGAGATCCGGCCTGGCGGGTACGGCGTCGAACATCCGGCTCCGGTGGCATGGCGTGGTCGGGGGTGGCCACGGATGGGGCTGACAGGCCG